>PBUF01000025.1 GCA_002727775.1 Gammaproteobacteria bacterium | reverse complement strand
CGACGGCTACTACTCGTGCTGTTGTCGAATAGTAACGAGTCCCAATAAAATCTGGCACCGTAAATTCGCCGAATTTTCTTAGGTAAGGGGCTAACAACAGTGCCAGGATTACATAGCCGCCAGTCCATCCCATTAGGTAGACAGTTCCGTCGTAGCCCATGAACGCTATGATTCCAGCCATAGAGATGAAAGAAGCAGCACTCATCCAATCGGCAGCCGTCGCCATTCCATTAGCGACTGGATGTACTCCTCCTCCTGCGACATAGAATTCACCTGTTGAAGAGGCTTTGGACCAAATCGCTATTCCGATATAAAGAGAAAACGACAGGAAAACAAAAAGATACGTTAAAGTTTGAGCGTCCATTATTCGTCTTCCAGGTCGGAGGTTTCGTATTTCTTGTCTATTCGTTTCATCATGGCGCTATAAACGAATATGAGTATCACAAAGACGTAGATTGATCCCTGCTGCGCCCACCAGAACCCGAATTTGAAACCAAAAAACTGAATGGTATTAAGCTCGTCGACCAACAAGATACCGAATCCGAAGGAAACCAAAAACCAAACACTTAGTAATATGAGCATTAACTTAATATTTGCTCTCCAGTAGGCATTTCGTTTCGGATCTTCCATAATTACTCTCTCAAACAGTGGTCAGTGTGAATGCAAGACTTCTAACAGTTTTGTNAAATGGGTGCGAGCTAGCTAGAAACATAGCGATTCAAATCAAGCATGTCCAATCAAATCCAAGTTGAAGACCCGCGCAAACTGTGGCTATAAGTGACCTGCTAATAGGGCGCGTTTTCAGACCATGGTTGGTCTAATTTTTATGTTTGGAGGAAGTTGAAATTATGTCTAACCCGGTGCAGCCGATAAGACCCGCCGCGACGGTGATCATTGCTCGAGAGGCAAAAATTGAGTTCGAGATATTCATGCTCAAACGGACCAGTTCGGCAAGTTTTGCATCGGGTATGTTTGTGTTTCCCGGGGGAAGGGTAGATCACGATGACCATCTGCATAAATACGACGAACATAGGATAGGTCCTTCGGATGCTCAGCAGTACCAGATTCACTCAGTGGGTTACGAGTGGAGAGGGTTTTGGATTGCGGCTATTCGGGAGACTTTCGAGGAATCCGGTTTACTGCTCGCCTATGATCAACACGGTGGGATTATTTCTTTCAAGGAGGCTGAGTCTGAAAGACGATTTTCATCCTACAGGCAGCCTTTGCATGACGGACAGATTAGCTTGCTTAATGTATGTGAAACCGAGGGGATTAAATTAGCTGTAGACCAGATCCATTTTTACAATCGGTTCGTCACGCCGGTTGGTAGACCTCGCCGCTTCGATACTAGGTTCTTTATTGCGTCGGCGCCCGAGGCTCAACGTGGTATTCATGACGAGCAAGAGACCGTAGATAGCATATGGATAAGTCCGAGCGAGGCATTGAAACGTAATGACGAAAAAGAGTTTGACCTAATGAGAGTGACTCGTATGCAATTGGAATGGCTGACTAAGTATGCTGACAAAGGTCAGCTGTTAGAGAGAGTGAGTAAGCAGAAGGAGTTTCTAATTAGGCGTCCGGGCCCGGTCGCCCAGGATGTATGACGGCTAAAAATAAGAAGTGTTCGACATGAAGTACTATTGTTTATAGAGTTTGAGTCTCAAAGAGTTACCCATCAGTTCCAATGGATGCACCCGACTTAAAACTCCAACAAGTCTCTGTTACCCGTAAGATGGCAGCTTCCTTGCCACGCCTTAGAGAGATAGCTCAAGGGAAAGGACTGAAGATGCATCATCTCGGCGCTGGGTATCCCCATCCTGAGGTGACGGATCCCAGGAAATTTCTTGAACATCAGTCTCGCTACTTTGAGTTTCTTGAAAAAAAGGAAGGCATTAACGAAGCGCAAAACCTTCCGGAGTATCTGAGAGAATCCTACTCCTACACCGATACGCTTGGACCAAGATCTACAAGAGACTGTTTTGCGAGGGTCTATGGAAGAGACTGGGGCATAGACATCGATCCTGATTTGTTGATTCCAACCGTCGGCGCGTCGGGGGGGATTAATTTGATTTGCTCGCTATTCGAGCGACCAGGGAAAATGGTCGCCTACATAACTGATGCTCCGACGTATCCTGGATTTACCGCGCGGGCAGGGCTCTGTCAGCATGCCACGATTTTTAGTGTCGAAATGGATGAAGAGGGTGCGAAGCCAGACGAATTCGAACGGCAGATTAAAAAGGCGAGGGAGCTTGGCCATTACGTCCCTTTCTATTACACCGTGCCCGACGGGCATAACCCCGCTGGATTTTCCTTTTCTCAAAGTAGAAGACAACAATTGCTTGACATTGCACGTGAGCAAGACTTGCTAATCGTTGAAGATGCTCCCTACGTGTACATAAATTTTGCCGAATCGGCTGATCGACCCGATCCCTTTTTTGTAATGGATCCAAAACAGACTGTTCATCTATTTACTGGGTCAAAGATTGGCTTTCCAGGTCCTCGTGTGGGGTTCTTTTATTCGGAAGCCAATCTTAAGATCAGTGATGAGCAAGAGGTTCCGCTGGCTGATCTGGCGTTGACTGAATCGAGTTCTGACATTTTGTTTCAAAATCCGGCCTCTCTTCGCGGTTTTGAGTCGATGTTGCATGATGAGAATTTTAACGAACTGCATAGTATGTGGCCGCTGGCGGAAGTGAAGTTGTCAGTTTATAGGGAAAACCGTTCAATCATGCTTGAGGTTTTGGAGAGAGAGCTTGGTGCTTATCCGAATCAATTTAAATGGACCAAGCCCGAAGCCGGTTTTTTCTCTGTGTTCACTATAAACGTGCCTGGAGTTAAGACAGACGATGAGTTCGTCGAGAAGCTTGTTGCCGATTATGGCGTTGTAGTCATTCCCATGTACGACTTCTATCCAGAAGATGCCAAAAAAAGAGACCCTTTAGTTGGATTTGATCAGTTGAGATTAAGCTTTTGCTTTAGCGAGAGTCTGGGTGATCAGCGTCGCCAGGATCTTCGAGAAGCAGTAGAAGCTTTTTGTCATGCAATGANGCAATTGATCTCTTAGGNCCGAGAGTCAATTCGATTAATTTCCGATAGTAGTATGAATATCTTTTTGATGATGATGGTGTGTTTATTTCCAATTAATTGTAGTTATCATTGCACCAGAAATGTGAGTCTAATTAGAACTTATTCCACTGGATAGTAGTTATGAGCAATTCGATTAAGTACCTGGTAGCAGGGGTGTTGCTTGTGTTGGCGTTTGCCGCTTATCAGTACTTCGGGACCGCCAGTTTGTCCGTTACAAGTATACCGAGCGAGGCAAAGGTCTACGTTGATGGACAGTTGAAAGGCGTAACCCCCATAGACGGTATTGAAGTGAGCAGTGGTCGTCATCTGTTAGAAGTGAAGCACTCTTATTTTGCTCCTGTAAAGCAGGACATTAGATTGAGTCGAGGTGACCATCTGAATAGAGGGTACGAGTTGAAAACGGGGAAAGGCACCTACGAGTTCATGTCGAATCCACGGGGTGCTTGGGTGGAAGTTGATGGCAAGCGAATAGCGGGTAGAACGCCCTTTAAATATGAATCTGAATCGGGCCCACATGAAATTGTCATGGGGGATGCTGAAAGAAGAACGGCAAAGGAAGTGGTCGTTTTAAATCACTCTGAGCTTAAAGAGGTCAATTTTAACCTAAATATAGATCCGCATGGCTCGGTGACTTTCAGTTTGAGTCCGAGAAACGCGAACGTTGAGTTCGTCGGGACGGACATCAACTATAAACCAAAGATGCGCATCCCTATAGGCGAGTATCCCGTCAGGATCAGCAGGCCAGGTTACGTTGCACAAGAATTCAGATACAAAGTGCGGTATGGAAACAACCTCAAGAGTGTTTCTTTGAAGCGTGAATATGCGGATATTAGAGTTAGAGCCACACCCTCCAATGCTCAGATATCGGTGAGCTATAACTCAGGAGGCTCCAGAACGACAAAAAATTACAGTGGGGTTTTGAGAGTACCGACTGGACAAGTCCAAGTAAGAGCAAGGTCCATGGGACATCGGACGCGCGTCAAAAATATCAGGGTAGGGTCAAAAGGCGCGACTGTTAATTTCAATTTGAAACCGATGACAATAAAGGCGGGAGAAGTTTTTTCTGACTCAATTAATTCTAGATTGAAAGGTCCTGAGATGATTGTGGTGCCTGCTGGGCANTTCCGAATGGGNAATGAGAANGGNCCGATTTCTGAAAATCCAGTNAGAACGGTCTATCTAACCCANCCCTTCGCTGTNTCTCGGTATGAAATTACGATAGGCGACTTTTTGAATTATGCNAACTCGTCAGGCTTTGTGATGCCTCGACAGGTAGATGTNGAAAANGTGTCTTACCCGATGACTAATATCTCTCACCGGGATGCAGTGGCCTACACAGATTGGTTGTCTGGTGAAACCGGTTTCNCATATCGGTTGTTGTCCGAGGCTGAGTGGGAGTATGTNGCGAGATCCGGCACTCAGGATAAGTTTTTCTTTGGAAACGATGACGTTGATTTGTGCCGTTATGCTAACGTGGCAGACAAGACCATGAAAACGAAATTCCGCGATTGGTCGGTGTTGNACTGTGACGATGGATATGTGAGAACTTCACCGGTTGGTAGTTATGCAACCAATCCATTTGGTTTATTTGATATCTACGGAAATGTGGCCGAATGGGTCCTTGATTGTGGCCTACCTTCCTACGGTAGAGCCCCGACGGACGGAAGTGCGGTGGTTGAGGGTGTTAGTTGTCAAAACCATTCATATCGAGGAGGTTCTTGGGATTCAAGTCCGATCGAGTCCAGCTCAGCCTACCGCAATGCCTCGAGTAGTAGAAATAATGATCGAGGTATGAGAGTCATGAAGGAGCTTTAACGTCTTCAGGTTTGCGCTGCCTTCAATTCATTTTCTCTTATCTCTGCTTGGATCTCGGCCAATCGCTCCTCGGTCAGGGAGTAGTTCCAAAGCAGTGGCATGGCCACGAACTTAAACAATGCTGGAATAATGGAATACAAACAGGCCAACCAAAGCAACGACTCTGCACTATTTGTAGTATTGAACGGATCGGCCAACGAGTTGAAACCGACAATCACTGCCGCGCTTGTTCCTACAAATAGACCGACCGCATAGGCCAGCTTTCTGGTCATGCCCCATATGGAAAAGTAAGCGCCACCTTGCTTTTTTCCAGTGCGAGCAGAATCNAAGTCGATCACATCTGCCGCCATAGCTAAAGGTAACGCAGACAGAGCTCCAATAGCAGAGCCTTTAAGACACATAATCGCAATAAAGAAAATGAATTTGCCCGTTGGGATTCCTTCAAAATAAGTCAGTGCGGCTTGGTAAGTGTCGGCAGGCAGAAAGGCGAGTAAATTCCCGACCTGGAACAAGTCAAAGTANGATTGATCCATAATAGCGATGACCGGAATAAANCACGACCAGAGCGCATACCAGCCGATTGCGACCATGGTTGCTCTATGTTTTCCAATTTTCCGAGACAANGAGAACCATAACGGGATCGCAATAATTTGAGAAATAAAATAGGGGGCCAGATAGAACCCGTATAGGTCCCCGGCCAAAAGGATGTGTTTGACGAAGAAAAAACTCAACGTGTTAGTCATTGCNGCTCCTATTGTGGAAAACAGGAAAATAATGACTAATTTTCTGTAGGGCTCGTTATCCCAAACGTANTGCAATCCCTCGAGGATGGGCAGTTTCTCCTTTCGAGTTTCCTTAACAGGGTATTCGGGAACTGACCACAAGTTATTGATGATAAAGATTGGACTGACGATCACGATGTAGATTGATAGNAAATAAACTGCATCCGTGGGTTTGGTATAGCCAAAGAAAACGATAATTGCGGGCGTAAGCGCGCCAATAAGTGAACCGGCAACTGAAAAGCCCTCGCGCCAGCTCATGATCAAGGTTCGTTCGTTATATTGAGTAGATAGCTCCGCTCCCCACGCGCTATAAGGCACATCTTTAATGGTGGAACCCGCGTAAAACAGGATTAGTGCGAATAGTAACCAGGGGTAGCCATTGTTGAATTCGTAGCCTAGGAAAGTCACGTCGGTGAACTCGATCGGCGGAACCCAGAGAAACCAAACCCCAAGAACCCAAATAGGGAGGCCTATGACGATGAAGGGCTTTCTCCGGCCCCAGCGCGTCGTGATCCTGTCTGACCAATAACCGACTATCGGGTCAGTTACCCCGTCGAAGATACGTGACAGCATGACGATGAAGCCCATGGCGCCAAGAGCAAGGCCAAAGCCTTCAGCATCTGCATAAACTGCAGGAAGGTAGGTTGCGAGGATCAATCCATTCATTGCCAGTGGCATTGCGGGCGCCCCNTAAGATGCCAACTGCCATTTTGAGAGCCTAGATTCTTCCACGTTGTCCTCCTCTTTGTTCAAACATACTACTTTTCTGAGTCCTAAGTAACACCTTGAGTTGGAAATTCGTGTATGGTTACGCAGTCGTAAGTCAGGGTTTTGGTATGAGTAGTTTGGAAGATTTTCGCTCTGAAGTCAGAGTTTGGCTGGAAGAGAATTGTCCGCAGAGTATGCGAACACCGATGGCAGAAGAGGAAATGCCAGGCGGCGGCTTAAGAGCAGTTTATAAGAATCCGGATACAAAATTGTGGATGGATAGGTGCGCTGAAAAAGGTTACACCGCGCCGACATGGCCGAAAGAATANGGTGGTGCCGGCTTGGACAAGGAGCAGGCTAGAGTGTTTCAAGAAGAGATGAGACACATAAACGCGAGAACGCCTCTGGTAGGCATGGGTTTGAGTATGATTGGCCCAGCGCTCTTGGAGTTTGGTAGCGATAAACAAAAAGCAGAACACTTACCAAAGATAGTGAGCGGTGAGATTTGGTGGTGCCAGGGGTATAGCGAGCCGGGTTCAGGTTCAGACTTAGCNAGTCTTAGGACAAGTGCNGAAGAAGACGGGGACGACTACCTAATAAACGGTCAGAAAATATGGACCTCGGGCGCAGATAAAGCCGATTGGATGTTTTGTCTTGTTCGAACGGACCCTGATGCATCCAAACACGATGGAATCAGTTTTATTTTGTTCGATATGCGTACGGAAGGCGTTACTGTTAAACCGATACTGTTGATTAGCGGTAAGTCACCTTTTTGTGAAACATTCCTCGATAATGTGCGTGTGCCTAAAGAAAATCTGGTTCATGAACGTGGAAAAGGTTGGACTGTCGGTAAACGGCTTCTTCAATATGAGCGCTCCTCGATCGGCGGGATTGGTGGCGGTCAGCGAACCAAGACCATTGAAGACTATGCCCTGGACTACGTTGGCAAAGATTCGCTAGGGCGTATTNATGATGCGATGTTGCGCTCCTCCGTGCTGGATCATCGNATGAACGACGCTGCGTTTGGTTTGACTAGTCGACGAGCGATGGAAGANTCTGCGACTGGNCTGGCTCCGGGCGCATTGTCTTCCATGTTTAAGTACTACGGTACGGAGCAAAATAAAGGTAANTTTGAANTGTTACTCTCCATTCTCGGTGTTCAATCGCTCGGTTGGGAAGGTGAGTCTTTTGATGCCGATGAGATTAATACCACGCGTGCTTGGTTGCGATCCAAGGCAAACTCTATTGAAGGAGGGACCTCTGAGGTTCAGCTCAATATTATCGCTAAGAGAATATTGGGATTACCTGATTAATGACGGAATCTGTGTCATTGAAGACCAGTGATCAATGGCTGGTCGTTCTCTATAGCTTTTTGATTCAGGCCGTCGGTATAGGAATAGCGATATACTGTTTCGCTACCTTCTCGCTACCGTGGCTGGATGAGTTTGGCGCTTCTAGAAGGGACATAATGCTTACGACCTTCTGGCTTCAGCTGGCTACCGGCGCGGTCAGCCCATTCATCGGTTACGCTATCGACAAGTACCCNATCCGACGAATCGTTCTCATCGGGTTGGTCTTTCTTTTGCTGTCTGTGTGGCTAGCAAGNCTGGCCAGTGAGCTTTGGCAGATCTGGTTGGTCTATGCGTCAGTTCTACCTTTAGCATCGACCCTGCTTGGTAGTTTGGCCGGTCAAACGGTTATCGTTCGAGCGTTTGCGGAAAAACGAGGAGTTGCTTTCGGNATATCGGCTTTGGGAACGAATTTTGGTGGATTNGTTTTTCCATTACTCGCAGCAATGTGGATTCAGGATTTTGGTTGGCGGGAAGCTCTGTTGTATCTAGGTCTTTTTGCAGCACTCACTGTCTTGCCGTTGACTGTCTTGGTGTTTAAGAGAAAAGCGATCGCCGANACCATCAATATTGCTTCAACGAGCTCAGTAGTCGAAGACGACTTAACCACTGGAGAAATTGTTCGTACATTACGGTTCTGGATACCCGTGGTTGGCGTCGTTCCCTTAAGTATGTCTTTCAGCGGAATTCAGTTTAATTTNGGTGGCCTTATAAGGGATCTTGGAGTAGCTAATGACATAGAGTTGACCTCGCAGTTAACGGGTGTGATGGTTATTTGCATGATGCTGGGCAAATTGTTTTATGGTGGTATGGGGGACCGTTTGAACCATCGCATTTTGTTCTGGNTTGCCAATGGCTTGACAGCGATAGCCCTGTGCCTCGTAATGACGTCTAGTTCTGCAAGCTCGCTTACGATTGGTATCGTCTTTTTGGGATTGGGCACCGGAGGTATATTGCCGCTGCTTGCTTTGACTATTAGCAGTCGCTTTCCAGTGGCTTCATTTGCCAGAGTAATGGGNTTGTCAGCGATTACTATTCCNCTNGGTGCGATGAGCCCGGTGTTAGCTGGTTGGAGNTACGACTCTTTCGGCACATATAACNATTTGTTNNTNTCTTTATTGNTCGTGATCATGGTCATTAGNNTTGTGGTCTTCTTTTTACCNNAACCCACTGGNTCTTCTTAGATGNGCCCNTAGTTNGNNTTAGAGNGTTTAAGTGAGNCTTCAAGTACACCCTAATGTGAAACGAGTATTTAACCTTGATCGAGGAGTAGCGAAACTTTTTGGTTATGAGGTAATCGAAGCAACAGACGGACAGTGTTGCCTCAAAGCGACAGTGAGCGAACAGTTTGTAAATGCTGCGGGTTTTGGGCATGGAAGCCTCGCTTTTACGCTAATGGATACGGCGAGCGCCTATGCTTTGGCTTCTAATGAGACTATGGGTGTGACAGTCAATGCGAACGTGACCTACGTGAAGGGCGTCTCTGCGGGCGATGAGATAACGGCTCGTTCGTCAATTNTTGANGGATCGAAACGCATGGTGAGTTTACGATCAGAGGCTCGAGTGAACGAGGTCGTTGTTGCTCACGGTGTTTTTTTATTCCAGCTGTTAGAGGCTAGAAGCTAATCACCCAGGCTACCAATAATGGAAGGCTCAACGCACTGATTAACGTACTTTGTAAGATAACTGCTGCGACCTTGTCTGATTCTCTGTTAAAGCGATCGGCAAAAACATAGTTAAAAACTGCGGACGGCATGGCCGACTGCAGCAAGACAATTCCAGCCATAATCCCAGAAAGACTCAACATTTCTATAACCAGCAATCCTAGCCCCAACCCCAGCAAAATTCGTAAAAATGAAATCGTGATTGTTTCCTTGAAAGAAGCAATATTCAGGTTCGCGAGTGAGGTGCCGAGCATAATGAGCATTGCGGGTATTGTTAGTCCGGCTAGGATGGAGGTGGTTGAGTTAAACCACTTTGGCATTTGAAAATCGCCGAGAATGACAGTCAGAACAAATATCACCGCCCAGATTATGGGCTGCTTCATGAGTTGGCGAATATCGAACTGTCCAGACGAAATAGCCATGCCCAGGGTGTATTGTGAAATCGAGTTGACGAAAAAATAGGCCATGCCCAGAGCCAGACCCTCTTGTCCAAAAGCCAACAGCACCAGTGGCAGTCCCATGTTCCCGCAATTAGGATGAATTAAAGCGGGTAAGTAGGTGGTTAATTTCCACCCGATGATTTTCAGAAAGACCCAGCTAAATATCAGACTCATGAGTATGACGAGGAATGCGGATGCGCCCATCGTTCCCAGCGCAGTCGTTTCAGCAGCGTTGCTCGTCAGGGCGCTGTAAATTAGGCAAGGACTTCCAACATACATAACCAGTGAGCTGATAGTCGCATTATCAAAGGGTAGTTCGCGTTTAACCCAAAAGTAGCCAAGGCCTGCAATAATGAATACAGGGGCTATTACAGTTAAAACTTCAGAAATCATGTGATTTGTATTGCTCAGCTGACTTTTTGGTGCCTGCTATTTTATAATCAAATTAAGTGGAAAAGGCGTTCAAGTTTTGGAGAGAATACAGCGGCCCTTAGTGCTACTCATATTGATGTCGATCGCGATGCCGCTCGCGTTTAATGTATGGAACGCAATGCTCAATAATTTTGTTGTTGAGCGCGCGAACTTTGGTGGCATAGAGATAGGGATTTTACAAAGCTTAAGAGAAGTTCCGGGATTTCTAGCGTTTACGACGGTTTTTGTTCTTTTGATTTTAAAAGAACAAAGCTTCGCGGTGTTGGCGCTGGCACTACTTGGTTTAGGGGTTGCGCTAACCGGATTCTTCCCGACAGAGTACGGGCTTTATTTTACTACTGTACTGATGTCGATCGGATTTCATTATTTTGAAGCGGTCAAGCAGTCTTTGAGTTTGCAATGGTTTTCGATAGAAGAAGCGCCTCAAATGTTAGGGCGTTTATTAGCCGTCGGTTCAATTACCTCCCTAACGGTTTACGGATTGCTTTGGTGTTCAGTTAATCTGTTTGAAGTGGACTATCTTTGGAACTTCCTGACCGCGGGGGTCCTGTGTTGTTGCCTGGCGGCATTTATGTGGCTTGCATTTCCGATATTTAGCGAGACGGTGCCCCAGAACAAAGGCCTGATCTTGCGTCGAAGGTACTGGCTTTACTACGCGTTAACGTTTTTCTCTGGCGCCCGAAGGCAAATATTTGTGGTGTTCGCTGCGTTCATGATGGTTGAAAAGTTTGGGTATAGCGTTGCAGAAGTGACCCTATTGTTCGGGGTGAATTATGCGTTTAATTTTCTGTTTGCAGAACGGATAGGTAAGTGGATTGGGAGAATTGGGGAGAGAAAGGCTCTGACCCTAGAGTACGTAGGATTGATTGGTGTTTTTGTCTCCTATGGGTTGGTAGAGGATTCGAGAGTAGCTGCCGCTCTATATATTATTGACCATATGTTCTTCGCGATGGCTATCGCGATGAAAACTTATTTTCAAAAGATTGCTGATCCAAAAGATATGGCGGCGAGTGCCGGTGTCTCTTTTACGATCAATCATATCGCCGCCGTTATCATTCCTGCGCTTCTTGGTATCGTTTGGGTGTGGTCTAGTACTTTGGTTTTCTTTATTGGAGCAGGGTTTGCCCTGTGCTCACTAGTGCTGTCTCAGAATATTCCATTGAGACCAGCTCCCGGTAACGAAGTTTTATACCTATCTAAACTGAGATTGAACCCGAGCGCTAAAGTTTAGTTACATTTGGTTGGGACCAGGTTTTCGTATTCCGTCTGTATAAAGTGCTCACCACGAAAGGTGGCCTTGTAAAGTTCACACTTTTGTCCATCGTCCGTAAACTCTTCGTTTAAAAAATCAGCTCTGACAGAGTCCATCGTATACTCGTCAGCAATCATCCGGATACCCGCATCGTTTGCAGTATCTAGCACTAAGGAGGTGAGGCCATCCTCCTTCCAATGAGCCCAGTGTGGGTTTTGGCCATTTCTTCCTTTCCCTGGNTCTCCCGAGTAGGCAAATTCAGTCCAATAGGAGGTCATGGATTGCGAAAGCGCTTTCTGGGCATCGTCGTTTGGATAAAGAGAAGAGAACAAACGGTTTTCGAAGTCGCCAAAAACAAAGGGGATTTCAAGAGCGTGAGCTGCACCGAGTGCCAGACTTAGATCAAATCCATATTGAGAGGGCTCTTCGTCCCAATCAAAACGATAAGCATAAACGTTCGAATTACCGGCGAGTGACATGGCATTGGCGATGCTGTCGACGCCGCGTACCTTCCAGGCAAGAGCACCATATTTGACGGTTTGTTTATAGAAATTCTTGTCTTTTATCCGGGGAAAGACGCCGAAATAGGTGTCCACGTACCTGGGGTTTCTGACCATAAATAAGCTGGGTTCGTCCCGATTGGTGCCTAGAATGGTAGGCACAACATTGTGGAGGTCAGCAGAGCTAAATAGCTCGATCGATTCATAGTCTGGAATGACGTGGCCGTCACGAAAAATATCAGGAAGAGAAAGCATTCCGAAACCGCCGCTTTTTAGAACTCTAAAGATCTCAGATGGAGATTTACTATATAAATATTCTGAGACGTCGGACGCGGTCATAGATTCGATATGCTTTTTAGCTAACTCTGCGTTATCGACTATTCCGTCTTCTATTAAGAGTTTGGACAAGATTTCGCTACTGCTATTGCTATGTCCTCCTTCTTCGAAGAAGTCNTCTGCACGTTTTTTTGTGGTCAGGTTGAGCCCACCGCTTTGCACAATTGCCTTATGGAAAAGACCAGACGCGAGAGGAGAGGCAATCATAGATAATACGTTGAATCCCCCTGCCGATTCTCCAAAGATGGTTACGTTGTCTGGGTTTCCGCCAAATTCTGTGATGTTTTCGTTAACCCATTCTAGTGAGCGAATGATGTCTAAAGTGCCAAAATTACCCGATGAGTCTTTTTCATTGCCTTGATCTAGTTTTGGATGGCTAAACCATCCGAATACACCTAGTCGATAATTAATTGTAACCACAACAACTTCGCGATTAGCGGCTAACCAGGCACCGCTGTACGTGCCGCCGTCTCCAATTGTGTTACCTCCCCCNTGTATCCAAACCATCACGGGTAAATCTACGGCGTTCGGGGGTGCCCAAACATTGAGAAATAAACAGTCTTCGTTGCCGATCAATCCTTGTGACGTGGCATTTTCTGTCTCGACACTAGAACCAGAGAATTGTGGACATGGTGAGCCAGGAACAAGAGTTTCTAACAAGTCATATGATTGATCGGGCGGCTCTGGGCTTCTCCATCGTAGATCATCAACCGGCGGTTTAGCATAGGGTATGCCTTGCCAAGATCTAGCACCATATCGATCTATGAAGCCAACCACGTCGCCATGACGGGTATAACGATACGTGGTTTCATCTCTAAGTTGTTCTACGGATTTTTGCTCGTCCCCACTGATATGTGAGACATAAAGATTAGCGGAGAGCAACACAGCAAATGCAACACCGATTAAAATGAAACTCGCTCTTTTCAACATACCTTCTTAGATAATTAATTCTAGAATGTCTCAATAATACACGAGTAGTCCGTTAACAAATCAGCATTATGTTTTTGCATTAAACGTATCATCAGTGTTAGAAATAGAAGTAATGGTTCGCGAAGGGTGGAGATAAGATGAGTCAGTTTGATTTAGTGGTTCGTGCGGGAAGTGTCTTGGATGGCACTGGATCAGAGCCGTACACGGCAGATATCGGTGTAAAAGATGGAATCATTCAAGAGATAGGGCGTATCAACTCTAAAACCTATCAAGAAGTTGATGCCGATGGAGCGATCGTGACGCCAGGGTTTGTAGATATTCACACTCATTATGACGGACAGGCGACCTGGTCTAACCGAATGTCGCCATCCAGTCACCACGGGGTAACTACTGCTGTCATGGGTAACTGCGGGGTCGGTTTCGCGCCAGTTCGTGCAGAGGATCACGATTTGCTGATCGAGTTAATGGAAGGGGTTGAGGATATCCCTGGAGTTGCTTTGCATGAAGGGCTTTCCTGGGACTGGGAGAGCTTTGAAGATTACATGGATCATTTATCCGCTCGCCAATTTGATATGGACATTGGCGCGCAACTCCCGCATGCCGCAATGAGAGTTTATGTGATGGGTCAACGCGGTGCAGATCGTGAACCCGCCACTCCCGATGATGTTGCTCAGATGAAAGCAATTACCAGTCGTGCGATCCAAGCAGGCGCTTTAGGTTTTACCACTTCTAGAACTCTGAATCACAGAAGCGCGAAGGGCGAACCAACTCCAACATTGACAGCTGAAGCCGAAGAGCTACTGGGTATATCTGAGGGAATCAGGGATGTCGGTACCGGTGTTATAGAGATGATTTCAGATTTTGATGAACTTGATCTTGAGTTTGATTTGCTTAAATCGATGGTCAAGAAATCAGGCAGACCGATGTCGATATCACTTGCCCAGGGTATAAGCCCTCACGGCTGGAGGACAATGCTGGACAGGATCGAAAACGCTAACCGCGATGGTTTAGTAATGCGAGGCCAAGTGGCGCCCAGAGCAATCGGAGTATTATTGGGTTTAACGACGACCTTGTCTCCTTTTTCTGCAAGGCCATCATTTAGTGAGCTGGGCAGGATGTCGGTTGAAGAGAAACTAGAGGCCCTCAAAGATCCTGAGAGGAAAAAACGAATTTTACAGGAAGCCCCGGGACGAGGTTTTGAAAGATTATTTAAAATGATGGGAGAAGGCCGAAATTTGTGGTTAATGAGCGACCCACCTGATTACGAACCTTCTCCTGAAGCGAGTCTCCACGCTGTCGCAACGAGAGAAGGCAAAGAAGTTTGGTCGTACATCTATGACTGTATGTTGGGCAATGATGGAAAGAATATTTTGTATACGCCNTTTGCAAACTACGCTGAGCAAAATTTAGATTGCTGTCGCGACATGATACTGCATGAAAATACTGTGATGGGTCTCGGGGATGGTGGGGCTCATGTAGGAACTATTTGTGATGCGAGTTTTATCACTAGCCTTCTTACTCATTGGGGTCGCGATCGAGTCAGAGGAGAGCAGATAGATTTGCCTACGTTGGTAAAAAGTCAAACTCGGGACACNGCCCTTGCTGTNGATTTGTCGGANAGGGGAACTATTCAGTTGGGGAAACGTGCCGACCTCAATGTNATTGATTTCGANAATCTAAATGTCTCAATTCCAGAGATTGTTCATGATTTGCCNGCAGGTGGANCAAGGCTACAGCAAAAGTCAGAGGGNTATCTNGCTACAATATGTNNTGGAAGTATCACCTATCGTTTTGGAANTGAGACTGAGCATCTNCCTGGNCGCTTAATAAGAAAANCTNGCTCCGCTCNATGAACGGTCCTCTGCAGCATTTAAGGGTACTCGATCTGACCATTGCTAGAGCGGGACCGACAGCAGTGCGTTTGCTTGCAGATTGGGGCGCCGAGGTTATAAAGATCGAACCCCCACCAAGAAAGGATGGCAAGGGGAACTCCGTTACTGGGGGAAGGAGGGGTCCTGATGAGCAGAATCTCCATCGAAANAAAAGATCGCTGGCAATCAATTTAAAGAAACCAGATGGGCAAGAGCTTTTTCATGACTTAGTAAAGCAGGCGGACGTTATAGTTGAGAATTTTCGTAGTGACGTTAAATATCGACTTAGCGTGGATTACGANACTGTTAAGAAGATCAAGCCCGACATTATTTACGCGAGCATCTCAGGTTTTGGTCAAGATGGGCCCTACGCAACGAGACCTGGAGTCGACCAGATTATCCAGGGCATGAGTGGACTAATGTCGGTCACTGGAGAGCCAGGGCGNGGNCCAATGCGCGTCGGAGTCGCAATAAGCGACACCTCGGCTGGCATGTTTCTGGGACAAGGAATTCTCCTTGCTTTGCTGCATCGTGAAAGAACCGGTGAAGGACAGTGGGTGCACACGTCGTTGCTTGAGTCGATGATGTCGAAGCTCGATTTTCAAGGTGCCCGGTACACAATGAAAGGGGAGGTCGCAGATCAGCAAGGTAATGACCACCCAACTCAGGTACCAATGGGTACTTTCGAAGCNAAAGACGGTTTCGTNAATATCGCGGCNTTTGGAGATGTGATGTGGAAGCGATTTTGNGATGCATTAGGAGCAAAAGAGCTATTNGATGATCCNNACTATCAGACTGTGAGAGATCGAAGCAGTCGGCATAANANAATTAAAGAAGACATGAATAAAGTGACTAGCCAACGGACGGTTAGTGATCTGGTTGGGGTGCTGAACGAGGCTGGGGTTCCAACCGGGCCAATCAACANTATTGGTGAGGGGTTTGAAGATGCTCAAGTTAAGCACTTAAAGTTGGCAAAACCGGCTCCCCATGCTGAGCTTGGCGACTTAAATTTGGTNAGGTCACCGATCAACCTNTCTCAATTNCCTCAATCGGAATCGTTTGACAACGCGGCGCCCGATCCAGGTGCAAACTCTGTGGAAGTCCTCGAACAATTAGGCTTTGACCAATTACGAATCTCCAAGTTACAAGAAGAGGGCGTTATCGGTTGATCAGAAGCGGTACTCTGATTGGTTATGGTCTGGGTGATTTTGGCATAAATCTCTATTTTATGTCTGTGATGACGTTCTTGCTCGTCTTTTATACCGACGTTATGGGAATCCCACCGCTTACTGCGGCCGCGATATTTGCGTTCGCGCGTTTTGTCGATGCGATAACTGATCCGCTAATGGGTATGATCGCGGAGAGAACTCAATCTCGCTGGGGAAGATTACGTCCTTATCTGTTGTTTGGTGGTGCGCCACTTGGGCTAGCGGCTGTTTTAACCTTTACCGTTCCTGATTTGAGCCTTGATGGTCGGATTATCTGGGCTTACGTAACCTACACTTTGTTTGGGGTGATTTACACGATGGTGACCATTCCCTACACAACCTTGACTGCCTCTATGACTATGGACTATTCAGAGAGGACTAGGCTGAGTAGTTACAGAATTGGATTTGCCTTCGCAGGTGGATGGCTGACATCTCTGATTTTTGAAGACTTTGTGAGGAATTCTTTTTTTGATTCTGTTGCCCAGGGGCATTTTGTGTTGATGATTGTGTTTGCTTTCATAGCCACTATTTTGCTCTGGATTACCTATTATTCCGTTGAGGAGGTTGTAGTGCCTCGGAAGGAAGAAAAACCCAATCTAAAAGAAAGTTTTCAATCTGTTTTCCGAAACCCACCCTTGTTTATAGTGATCGGCATTTTTTGCTGTGGAATGATGAGTTTCACAGTCAGGATGGCGGTGACGCCCTATTATTTTATCTACAATGTGGGTGACCCTTCTTTGATTGGGTTGTTTTTAGCTACGACGCTCGGCGCGATGATCATTGCGGTTTGGCTTGTTCCTGTTCTTTCGGAAAGATTTGGTAAAACAGGAGCAATTAGGTTGGGCGCCTACTTGACGATATTTTCTTGCATCGGGTTTTACTTTGCTCCGGCAGACTCAATCCTTCAGATATTTGTCTGGGGCACTCTTGTCGCGATAGGCTCAACTCCTGTTGCCGTTTTGGGTTGGGCAATGATTCCTGACACTATTGAATACGCCCAAAGTAAGTTTGGGCATCGTGCGGACGGAATGATTTCATCTACCGCGAGCTTTTTTCAGAAGCTTGCTAAAACGGTCGGGGGCGCTGGCGTCGCCTTTGTTCTTGGGGTTTCTGGTTATGTAGCAAACCAAAATCAAACACAGGAGGCGTTGTCAGCCATCCATGCTTTACTAACACTTGCGCCTATTCCCATCTTGCTGGTTTTGATTTTGCTGACGCTGGTCTATCGCCTCGACGAACAAACCCACGATGAAATTGTTCGCGGGATCTCGGCAAGCGACTCCAATTCCAATTTGACGTAGGTTGCTTAGTGTTTAAGCTCTGCTGATTCGCCCCAGGCGCGTCGTAGCCTGTCAATGTTGAAGCCTGGCTCTTGAGATGCACTGATGATTACTGCCTCTGAAGCAGCAATATCCTGAGCTGCTGCCAAGACTTTATCAGCGACGTCCCAAGGTATGGTGACGGCGCCATGCAAATCTGCGTGGATCAGATCGCCACTCATTACTCGCATGCCCGCTACCGTAATCGGTTGACCAAATCCTACTAGGTGTACATACGCGTGCGAGGGTCCCACCCGGTCTGCCATCATTTGAAAACCCTCGGCTGCATCAGGGAGGTCTCTAACGCTCCCGTCCGTTATCACACCGAGTGCACCTAGGCCCTTGTGAACATTTGAATTCACTTCACCCCAGAATGAACCATAGCCTCGCTGACCATCGTCAAGATCCTGGATTACTATGATGCTGGGTTTAGGTCCCTCATCAACGTAGGCATAGTATCCGTCGTTTAACTGTCCGGCTTCTTTCCCTTTTAAGCTAGATGGGTGAGCGGATCTGATAGTCGCGGTCCTAGCTACGCCAACCATCGGCCTTAGCTCCGGCCGAGTACAAACTAACGGCAGGGTCGTGTACCCATAACCTCTCCGCTCCGGTGCAACCACTTCAAGAGCATTGCATACGGTCGGCGTGTCGATAGTTTGAAGTTCTTCAATAAGCTTTGCAGTTAATTCAGTCATAGTTACCCCCCAGNATTTAAGACTACTTGGCGCAGAGCAGATTGCAACTGATCTTGATTGGCTTGTCGGTGCCACTCGAGAAGCAACAACTTCATCGTCATTGCTACAGCTAAAGGATTGTCAAACATCAGGTGGTGATAGGTNCCAGGAATGGTGACTGTTGGAAGCAAGCCATTTGTAATTTNGGACATGTGAGCTTCATAAAAGGCGCCACCGTCCTCGCTTTTTTCTCCTAANATCAGAGCGCTTGGNCATTCTAGCGAAGCATATTTGTCACGCTGATCGATACCCATTTCTAGGTAATCGAATAAGGCAGGGTCAAATTTCCAAGTCCAGCCTCCATCGACTTCCTTGATTGCNTAATCAGCCATATGGTCGAGTAGNTCTTGTCTCACGCCTGGCTGATCAGGAAGTAGGCGAAATCTCTCCTTAGCGGCTTCTTTGGTCGGATAGGTTCGTAGTGTTCTACCGGGCTTCACTCCTTCTCTTTCGACCCGNTTCCCCCATTCAACGTATTCTTCGGGAGGCGCTGTAGTGAAGTCCATTAGAAGCAGTCCACCAANTTTCTCTTGGAAGTGATAACAAGTTTCTAGAGCAACATAGCCTCCAAAGCTGTGGCCAACGATGAATGGGTTTNCTTTCATCGACGCGGCTTCTGCTGCAGTCATCACTTCTTTTGCAAACAGCTCGCCCGTGTAGCGTTCTCTCCAGTCGCTATCGCCGTTTCCCGACAGATCTAGAGCNAGGACGTGGAGCTTGTCTGCTAAAAAGGGTGCGGTGAAGCGCCACCATTCGAGATGNGCATTGCTCCCGTGNATTAGGANCACGCCCGGGTTGNTAGGNTCTCCCCACGTTTCGTAGACGATATTGGCTTTNTCTACCTCAACGGTTCCTCTTCTGGATGGAACATCGAGCGCTTGAGTGAACCAAAAGGGTAAGTCGGACAATTTATTTACTTCCAAAAAAGGTCGCAACATTAGCATGGCTAGTAAAAAATAGTACAGTAAGTAAATGAGTTTGCTACCAGAAACTGAGTTCATAAGCTGTCCTTATTGTGGTGAGCAATTTGAGATAGTGGTTGATATTAGNGTCGAAGAACAAAGNTATATCGAAGATTGTTACGTGTGCTGTCGGCCNATCTCTNTGTCGGTGGTGGTAGANGATCTAGGCGGAGTCGTTTCNGTGGTCGCGCGAGACGAAAACGAGTGTTAAGTTAAAGNACTAGTAAGGGGGGATTTTATGGAATATCTGCTAGAAGACATCACAGTGATTGATGCTGCCACGTTCTTGGCCGGACCAGGGGCGTCGACAATCCTTTCCGATTTTGGGGCCAACATTATAAAAATTGAGCCTCCCGNAGGNGANACTTATCGCTCCCTGGTTGGTTCCTATCCTGTGCCTTATCACTGGTTACTGACTTCTCGTAATAAAAAAAGTTTAGCGCTCGATCTCACCAAAGACGCAGGCCAGGAGCTTATGCATCGTATGATCACGAAAGCTGATGTGTTAACAACGAATTTTCTTGATCGACAGTTGCGACGCTACAAGCTCGAGTACGAAACAGTTAAGGAAATTAATCCAAGGATTATATATGCCCATATCAGCGGTTACGGACGCGAGGGCCCGGAGGTGGAGCGNAGAGCGTTTGATATCACTGCATGGTGGGCNCGATCCGGGATGATGGAGTTTGTGAGAGATCAGGGNCAGACCCCTTTGGCATCGGCGCCAGGTATGGGTGATCACTCTACAGCGACAGCCTTTTTTGGCGCAATCATGACCGGGCTNTATCGAAGGGAAAAGACGGGGGAAGGATCCTTTGTGTCAACCTCNTTAGCGGCTAATGGTGTATGGGCCAACGGGATGGCCCTGCAAGGCGTTGTGGCTGGAAATGATTTAGGAGNNCACAGACAGGANAAGGGTTGGGTGAACCCCTTGAACGCCTGCTATTGCACAAGTGATGGTCAATATCTTGTGTTAGCAATAATTAATACCGGACGAGAGTATCCCAAATTGTGTAGCGCGTTAGGTNAAGAGANCTGGTTGGAAGACGAACGATTCAATAACGTAAAAGAGATGTACCGCAATCGAACNGNGTTTCAGGATTTAGTTCAAAAAATAATNGGAGANATGAGTTTTGACGAGGTGAGTCAGCGGCTTGACGATCAAGGAATTACCTACGGGATTGTGCAAAAAATGGCTGATGTCCTAGACGATGAACAACTAAGAGCTGCTGGTATTGTTATAGAGACCGGAGATTCAACGGGAGATTACAACTTAACTATCAACAGTCCGATCAACGTCAAAGAAGCAAAAAAGAAACAGCCAGTCAGAGCTCCTGATATTGGCGCAGATAGTCTNCAGGTACTGCGTTCGCTGGATTTTGAAGAGGAGTACATTCAGGANCTTATTAGTTCCGATGTCGTGGTTGCAGGTTAGTTTAGGAGAGGGGGTAACGAATGAAGTTGGGCATTCATGCGGGTCCTCAGGACCTTTCTATGGAAGAGTTGAAGCGTCTCTGGTCTATCGGTGATTCAAAGGGATTTCACTGGGTCTCCGTTTGGGACCACTTCTATGCAAATCCTNTAAGTTCTCGAGACAATCCATGCTTCGAAGGCGTCTCGGCAATGTCCGGGCTTGCAGCGATGACAAAGAATGTGCGAGTCGGGTGTTTAGTTTTTTGTGCGTTATTCCGTAATCCAGGGTTANTGGCAAAGGCCGGGGTCACAATCGATCATCTCTCTGGTGGTCGAGCAGACATTGGTATCGGAGCGGGATGGTTTGAAGAAGAGTTTCGTGAGTTCGGTTATGGGTTTCCGCCGCTTGGCGAGCGTTTCGCGCAACTGGAAGAAGCGTTAGAACTGATTAACGCACTTTGGAAAGCTCAGCCGATTGAAAACAAAGGAAGGTTTTATGATTTAAGGGGTGCTGTTTGCAGTCCCCAACCCCTTGGTTTGAAGCTCTGGATAGGCGGTAGGGGTAAGGATAAAACTCCGCGGCTTGCTGCCAAGTTTGCTGATGGATTTAACATGCCCTACGTGTCTCCGGAATTGGCTGGAGATCGCTTGCAACGAGTGCAGAGGGCGTGCGATGAAATCGGTCGTGATTTTTCTGAAATCGATAGCAGTGTTAATCTCGGATTTTATATGAATTCAGATCGAAAGCCTGATATCGCTGCCGAGGGGAGCCTTACGGGTGGAACCCAAGAGGCTATCGATATGATCGGAAAATTTCGAGATGTTGGGATCAAAGGAATTAATATTGCCTTTCGTCCGCCAATAGACTGGGATGCTTTGCAACAGTATATCGAAGAGGTGATGCCAGCATTTCGTTAAGACTTTATAAATGTCTTTATCTGTTGATTAATATCTAACCATTGCCCACTCTGTGTTTGGAAAGGGATATGGACCCTGCACTCTGGTGTGGATTCGGGCTCCCTCTTTAAATCAAATTTGGCGTTGATGTTAAGGCGACTTGTATCGTCGGGGTCAAGCTCCAGAGGTGCTATTTTTATAGGTTTGAGTAACCAACGATTATCCTCTGAGTAGCATTCAATGCGCAGAAGGAGTTTTCGTTTACTCTTGTTATTGAATTTGAGCTCCAATTTGAACTCGTTTTCTCTAAGCGGCTCTAGCGCGACTTTTCGTTTGGTCAGGTTTCGGCCAATCGTAAACAAGTCGTAATTATCCTGTGCAGAAACGACATTCGCATCTTGAATTGAGTCGGCTGTAATTACGGCAACTCGAACTTTTTCATCGCTGACAGAGACTTGCAGTAACTGATGGAAGCCTCCTGCTTCTGGAAGAGAATGAGCTAAGTTCGCTGCTGCGTTTGTCATGGAATACTGGATTCCGTCTTTCACTATCTGGTGGTAGTGATGATGATGGCCATAAAATACGTGACTCACTCCATATCTTAAGAATAGCTGATGCACCTTCTCGGTGTTTTTTAGTAGTAAAGCTGGCTTATGCATGAATGCGAATTTATGCTGGCTCCTCGANAGTTTTAGCTGCTCTTCAAGCCAATTCAATTGTTTCGGGCCAATTTTGTTTTTGCCTTCGAGTGAATCGGTATTGATTAAGAAAAACTCAGAATTTTTATAGGTGAAGCTCTTGAATAAATCGCCCCAGTGGGACTCGTAAAGTTCTTCTAGCGCTGGATCTACTTGCCTACGAGCGTTATATACATCGTGGTTGCCGGGCACAGGGAGAAATGGAATAGGCTCGAGCGGCTCAATTTGTTTTTTGAAACGAGACCACTCTCGATCAACACTATCCAGATCGTTGTTATAACCCTGGATTAGATCACCGACCTGGATGACAAACGCAGGCATTAACAACTTAGTTTGATCAACAACCCGGTTAAATTTTGCAGGATCATGGAATTGCGAATCTCCTAGGATGACAAAGTGAAATTCATTTTCTTTTTCTTTGGGCAGACCGCTTGCAAAAGTAGAGACAGGCAGAAATAAACCGATAATAAAAAACAAGAAAGTACTTTTTATCGAAAACATTGAGCTTTTCCTTCGCTTGATCGGTAGAAATTTACTAAATTGAGATATGGTTTTTTGGATTGGATTTTCATCTATACCCAGAATTCGGCTTGCGCTAGAGTATTACTCTATACCAGTATTGCTGTCTTCGGGAGATGGCATTAGTGTGGATTTTCTTGGGTGTAGTTATTTATTTAATTGTTTTTATTAGGGAGAGGCTCTGATGACCGTCATTCGTCAGGAAGATTTGATCGAAAGCATCGCCGATGCTCTCCAGTTTATCTCCTATTATCACCCTCTAGATTTTATTCGAGCGATGAGGGGCGCGTGGGAGAAAGAGGAGTCGCCATCTGCCAAGGCGGCTTTAACCCAAGTATTAGTTAACTCAAGGATGTGCGCTATAGGCAAGCGACCGATATGTCAGGATACGGGCATAGTGAACGTGTTCATATCAGTGGGTATGGATGTTAGCTGGGAAGCCGACATGAGCTTAGAAGATATGATCAACGAAGGAGTTCGCAGAGGGTATACGCATCCCGAAAATGTGTTGCGAGGTTCGGTATTAGAAGACCCTGATGGCGCAAGAGCTAACACGAAGGATAATACACCTGCGGTAATTCATCCCAGGATTGTCCCCGGTGACAAAATAGAAATTGAGGTGGCTGCCAAAGGTGGAGGGAGCGAGGCCAAAGCGAAATTCGCCATGTTGAATCCAAGTGATTCTGTCGCGGATTGGGTGTTGAGCGTGGTTCCGACCATGGGGGCAGGTTGGTGTCCTCCGGGATTGTTGGGGGTCGGGATTGGAGGGACTCCAGAGAAGGCTATGCTGTTGGCTAAACAGTCATTGATGGACCCACTCGATATGCATGAGCTTCTAGAGAGGGGTCCGGGTAATCATTTGGAAGAGCTTCGCATTGAGCTTTATGAAAAAGTAAACGGGCTGGGTATTGGAGCTCAAGGGCTAGGCGGTTTGACCACTGTTTTGGATGTAAAGGTCCATGATTATCCAACTCACGCTGCAAACAAACCGGTCGCTGTAATACCTAATTGCAGCGCGACTCGTCATGTTCACTTCTCGCTCGATGGTTCTGGCCCTGCCGTGTTTGAACCGCCTGATCTGAACGAGTGGCCCGATATAGAATTTGAATTGGGTGAAGAGGTAAAGCGTGTAAATATGGATTCTCTGTCAAGTGCAGAAATACAATCTTGGAAGTCCGGCGATACGCTNTTGCTTTCTGGGAAAATGCTGACNGGTCGAGATGCTGCCCACAAAAAAATTGTAGATATGATTGAGTCTGGCCAAGAGCTTCCAGTCGATTTTACCAATAGGTTGATCTATTACGTCGGTCCCGTTGATCCTGTGAGAGATGAAGTAGTCGGTCCAGCAGGCCCTACAACGGCGACAAGGATGGATAAATTCACCAGAACCATGCTCGAAAAAACAGGTTTAGCGGGAATGATTGGTAAAGCCGAGAGGGGACCGGTCGCGATAGATGCAATCAGAGACAACAAGGCCGTTTCTATGATTGCCGTCGGAGGCGCTGCCTACTTGGTTGCAAAAGCAATTACGGGATCCACGCTGATTGCGTTCC
Organism: Gammaproteobacteria bacterium; assembly: GCA_002727775.1. Classification (GTDB taxonomy): domain Bacteria; phylum Pseudomonadota; class Gammaproteobacteria; order Pseudomonadales; family Azotimanducaceae; genus UBA4421. The sequence goes on along the minus strand of PBUF01000025.1, from coordinate 7,005 downwards.
CAGAACTCGGGATGGAAGCGATCTATGAGTTTGAGGTGAAGGACATGCCCGTTACCGTTGCTGTGGATTCGACTGGAGAGTCAGTCCATATTGAAGGGCCTAAGATTTGGTCAAAAAAGATTGCAGAGAAAATAGCGGTTACAAACGCCTAAAAGATTTCAGAGAGCGTCCAAATATCTTTCAGCATCTAGCGCAGCCATACACCCAAAACCAGCACTAGTGATAGCTTGGCGATAAATGTGATCAGCAACGTCTCCCGCGGCAAATACCCCAGGAATATTGGTAGCAGTCGCATTGCCGTCTGTGCCGCTGAGTATTTTAATGTACCCGTTTTCCATATCTAATTGATCAGAGAAGATGNCAGTGTTGGGTGTGTGGCCTATGGCAATGAAAACTCCAGACAGGTCTATNGTGTTTTTATCTCCATCGTTCGACTTGATGACCATCCCAGTTACGCCGCTGTCATCGCCCAAAACCTCNTCTAACTGAGAGTTCCAAATTGGTTCTATATTGTCTTTAGCGAGTAAGCGGTCNTGTAGGATTTTTTCTGCGCGTAATTGGTCTCTTCTATGCACCAGATAAACTTTTTTCGTAATGTTAGAAAGATAGAGCGCTTCTTCGACNGCTGTGGATCCGCCTCCGATGACNGCTACTTCNTGACCTCGATAGAAAAAACCATCGCAGGTCGCACAAGCACTGACGCCTCTTCCTTTGAAATGTTCTTCGGAGTCCAGACCTAAATACTTCGCGGAGGCACCGGTCGCGATGATCAAGGCATCGCAAGAGTACTCTGCTTGGTCACCCACAAGAATTAGTGCATCTTTGGACAGTTTTGCGGTATGAATGTGGTCGTTAACGATACTGGCTTCGAACCGTTCTACATGTTCTGCCATCTGCATCATCAGTTCGGGTCCCTGCAGTTCCGCGTGGCCGCCCGGCCAATTCTCTACTTCGGTTGTTGTGGTTAGCTGGCCGCCAACCTCCACTCCGGTTATGAGTGCTGGTTGCAGGTTAGATCTGGCTGCGTAAAGTGCGGCTGTGTAACCCGCCGGTCCCGATCCAAGGACTATTAACTTATGATGGATTTTTTCTGTCATAAGGAACTACTTCTCTAACTGCCTCATATTTTAATCAGATGTCATTCAGTGGCAATACTGAAGATACCAGGAATATTTATATGCATTGAGACTCGTTGAGTAAACTGATCTCTGTGTCGTCGTAGCCAAGCTCTGTCAGTATTTCGTGAGTGTGTTCGCCAAGTTTTGGTGGGGCTCGTTGAACGCTGGGCGGGGCAGGCTCTGATATATGGCTAGCACTAACAACTTTCACTTGCTCGCTTTCGCTTCCCGGTTTAGCAATGGTGGTTAGAGAAAGTCGATGATCGAACTGGCTGTCTTTGGTTACTTCGTCCAAATTTCTTATTGCAGCGACAGGTACACCAGAGTTTTCCAACAGTGTTACCCAGTGTTCTGTTGTTTCGCTTGCAAAGGTTGGTAGAAGAAATTCTAGGAACACGTCAGTGTTTTTGACCCTTAGTTCAGGTTCATTGTATTGCTCGTATATGGATTCTTTNCCGATTGCTTTTAGTAGCGATTGTATTTGAGTTTCTCGCAAAGCAATGACCTGGACGAATCCGTCTTTGGTTTCAAATACATTGCAAGTTGGCTGCTTTGTCGGGGATTGGTTTCCAATTAGGTCGGGTATCTCACCAGATACTAAATAGTTGCTTATCTGAGGCGCTTGCATCATGGCAGCCGAATCCAACATCGAAACGTCGATTCTTTGCCCTTCGCCTGTCAAGTGCCTTCTAAAGAGCGCTGCGCTGATTGCGAAAGCGGCATTGAGTGCTGTACTCATNTCGACTGAAAAATAACCNGTTCTNACNGGACCGGTTTCTTTGTGNCCNCTNATCGCCATCATTCCCGAAGAGGCTTGGATAGCGCCATCAAATGCAGGGAGGTTTGCCCTCGGTCCTGACTGTCCATAACCTGAGATTGAGGCATAAACGATATCTGGTTTGATTGATTTTAGGGATTCGTATCCAAATCCGAGTTTTTCGATTGTTCCTGGTTTNAAGTTTTCTACAACTGCGTCAGATGTCTCGGTGAGCTTNAAGATGATTTCCTTTGCNGAAGGATGCTTNAGNTTTAAGGTCAGGCTTCGTTTTCCNAGNTTNCANGTTAGAAAAGAGGGCGCCATACCGTCAGCCCCCGATGAAAGCAGTCCCCGAGTGATATCTCCAACCTCCGGCTGCTCAATTTTTATGACGTCTGCCCCTAGCTGCGCCAGCTGTTGGGTTGCGAAGGGTCCGGCGAGAACTTGGGTAAAGTCGAGTATCCTCAGTCCAGTAAAAGCTTGTATGTCTGCGCTCATCTTTAGGTTCTCGGAGCTAGTTCGAAAATCCAGAGATAATCACTGTCCAACACTTCCGTCATCATTTCGGGAGTTGTTTCGAAGTTTCCTCCGTATTTGCGCGCAAGTTCAGACATTACACCTGGCAATGCAGGGTCATCGGTAATTCTGACTAGGGTTCTTTCGTAAAGTTTTCCGTTAATTCTCAGGATAGCGCGCCCGTCCTCGAGCGCTTGGTAAGGCCATTGTTTCCAAATCTTCCCCCACCAAGTGGTCATATAGCCACTAGGTATAAATACCCGATTATCCTGAATCATGATGAACGTAGTTCGAGAGCTCACAGGGTTCATGGTTTGAAATTCCACGCTGGGTAGGTTTCTAGCGAATGACCAATCCGGCTCTCCTGTAACTAATTCTCCGCTGGTGAAAGCGCCTCCAGGAAAGATTTCGGTTGGGCCGTCGTTAAAGCTAACTAAAAATATAAAAGTCCAAACCGCGAACGCTAAAACGCCCAGAGATTTCAAAACTATCTTGAAGATTTTTATTAGCATGCTCTTCTCCCTAATCTCCCTTTATCTTGGTGCATGTGGTATCTCTAGTCCAGCGCTGTGCAAATTTGTTCATCAGATATAAACTCTTGGTCCTATGAGGTGTCTAGAAAAATTGCTTCCTATAATTGACTCCAAGTCGGACGAAATTGAGTCTGGCAGAGGCTTGCCCGACGATCTAGTTGCAGAGTTAAAATCAGCAGGCGTGTTTCGAAATTTGATACCCACAAAATATGGCGGTCTTGAAACTTCATTCCTAGAACACATCGACGAAGTCCAGCGTATAGCTCAAATCGACGCGAGTACCGCCTGGTGTATCAACCAGAGTGCGGTGATCGGCACAACATCGCTTTGGTTAGAAGATGACCAAATAAGTGAGATTTGGGGCGCCGAAGACACTTCGGTATCTAATGGCCCTCCTTTTGACGGTGCAATTAGACCAGTCGATAGTGGTTATCTCTTAAATGGTCATTGGGGGTTTTCAAGTGGATGTCAGCACGCGACTTGGATGTGTGGTGCAGCAAGGCTAGAAGATAGATCAGGATGGCGGCTGGCCTTTTTTAAGCCTACGGATGTTGAGTTTGTTGATAACTGGCAGGTGGCGGGGTTAAGAGGTACTGGCAGTTTCGAGTTCAAGATTAAGGATTTGCAGCTCGCGAATGAATGGGTGACTGATGCTGGTTTGAGTCCGACCGTTGATATCGAGGTGACTCGTATTCCCAGTGCATTGTTATTCGCGGTTAGCTTTGCTGCTCTTGCCTTGGGAGTTGCTAAGGGCGGACTTGATGATGCGATCGAAGTCGCGGAAGGAAAGTTACCAAGATATGCGCCTCTGAAGTTGCGAGACGACCCCAACGTTCATAGATTCTTAGCTAAGGCCGTCGCTTCTTGGCGTTCTATAAATAGCTACTTACATTCCACCGTGGAAGAGGTTTTGGAACAGGTGAATAACTCTGGTCCGGCGACTGAAGAGTCCAGATCTAAACTTCGTCTGTGTGGAACTCACGTGATCCGAGAGTGTGCAGAGGTTTTAGACTTAGCATATAAAATTGTTGGTTCGACAGGTATTTATCAGGATCATCGAATTCAAAGAAGGTTTCAGGATATGCATGTAATAACGCAGCACGTCCAAGCCCGCGAAGCGCATTTTAACCTTGTGGGTAAATACCTAATTTCCGATGAATATGAACGTGGGCCGATGTCATAAAATCTTTTACTGTCGTCCCAGACACGTTAAGATATCGCTCCCTTTCTGAACAAGGGGCGTTTAGCTCAGTTGGGAGAGCACTAGCCTTACAAGCTAGGGGTCACTGGTTCGAACCCAGTAACGCCCACCACGTGGAGCGGTAGTTCAGCTGGTTAGAATACCGGCCTGTCACGCCGGGGGTCGCGGGTTCGAATCCCGTCCGCTCCGCCATTTCACTTTCCGAGGACGTCCGACAACGTCCAAAAATACAGAATAACTTGACTAAAAACAGTCACTTATGGTTCTCTCGGATCCAGGGTCTTCCTGTGCCAGCCAATAACATTTGGGGGCATTTTAGGGGGCATTTGTCAAAATGGATTCGAACTGAGGGGGCATCTGTGCTGACCGACGTCAAAATAAGACAGGCCAAACCCAGGGACAAAACCTACAAGCTTGCCGATGGTCGCGGGCTTTATATTGAGGTGTCGACGAATGGCAGCAAGTACTGGCGTTACAAGTACCGGGTCACCGCTAACGGTAAACGCAGGGAGAAGAGACTCTCCCTGGGGGTTTACCCTGAAGTCAGCCTTAAGAGTGCTCGCGAATTACACCACACCGCCCATGCCCTGGTTTCAAATGGGGGAGATCCGTCCGAAAAACGCCAGGAGCAGAAACGGGCAGAGCGTTCAATAGCAGAGACTTTTGGGGTGGTCGGTGAAGACTGGTTCGAAACGCAGTCGCCCTCCTGGTCAGAAACCCATGTCGAACGACAGTGCAGACTTTTCAGGAAAGACCTTGCGCCTTTGCACGATCTGCCGATAGACGAAATCAAGCCCCCGGAAATTCTAAAGACGCTTCGCGTCATAGAGTCGCGAGGGGCGGTGGAGACGGCCCACAGGGCCAAGCAGGTCGCGAGCCAGATATGTCGTCACGCGATCGCGATGGGGCTTATCGAAGTTGATCCAGCGGCGACCGTCGCCGCCGCGCTGCGTAAGCCAAAGACCCGACATCATGCCGCGATAACTGACCCTGTCCAGTTGGGACAGCTTCTCAGGGGTATAGACGACTATCATGGCAGTGAGGTGGTGCGGGTAGCCCTTAAGCTCACACCATTACTTTTCGTACGCCCCGGCGAGCTCCGCCGAATGGAATGGTCAGAACTGGATCTGGAAAAAGGTGTTTGGCTGATACCAGGCTCCAAGACCAAGAGGCACCGAGACCATTACGTGCCCCTGGCCAGGCAAGCCGTTGAACTGCTTCAGGGACTCCGACATCTGACGGGTAACTCGCGTTTTGTCTTTCCTAATCCGCGTTCGACAGAACGGCCGATGAGCGAAAACGCGGTGCTCTATGCTCTGCGGGGCATGGGAGTCACCAGGGATGTGGCGACGCCCCATGGTTTTCGGGCCACCGCCAAGACGATGATGGAGGAGCAGCTGGAGATGCGGACAGACCTGATCGAGCATCAGCTAGCGCACGCGGTCAGGGACGCGACCGGCGAGGCTTACAACCGGACAATATTCCTGCCTCAGCGGGAAAAAATGATGCAGGTTTGGGAGGACTATCTCGATCAGCTGAAAAACGCGCAATGATTCAGATTTAGGCTATACCAGGAGTTAACTTTATTCCGTGGTCGTGGAAACCACCGAATTTACAGGCTGAATTCAATGGTTTTTGAGACTACGGGAAGCTTCTAAATCGGAGGTGGCGGTTTTTTTTCGGCATCTCAGTGGTCGCCTCATATAGGCTGGTTCATCGAACTTCTCCCAGTCCCTCTCAACGAAGCGGCCATTGGTTTTGTCTGTACTGTTGGAGCGCGCCTCTCTGGTCATGCCGAAAAAGTCCAGATGCTCTTTTTCGATGACTTCTTCAATCTGCTTTTTAGTGATTCTAGTGGTCATCAGCAGAGCTTCGATGAATCCATTCGCTCTGCCTTTGAATTCGTATTCTTTGTCGGTGCCGGAGTCAGATGCCTTGTAATAGCTTCTGACCAGCTGCCTCAATCGCGCCACAGAATTTATCTGCGTCATACCAATGAACTCCATTTGCCGACTCTGCAAGAGAGCCCGTTTCAGTCCTTCATTAGTATCCTTCCCCACACAAAAGAATATAGAAACCCCACATAAAAGCGATCTGTAATTTATCGGATTTGTGGTTTTTTTGCGGAAGGTAACTAGATCGGTTCAGGAACCAATTATGCAGACTTCTGTTTGTCGGCTAGCGGGCCGTACTTGTAAAGATTTTCCAGAAATTCATCCGCGAATAACGATTGCGCCTCCTCTTCCAGCCATTTTCTGCCAACACTAGTGTTTAATAGCTTGGATAGATAGGGGTTTGCTTTCTCAAACAAAGCAGCCATGTCATCTGTGTTGTCATTAAATTCCGAGAAAGAAAGCTCTGATTTGATTTGCATCATCGCGGCTTCCATCCAAGCGAGGAAAGTATTGATGTAAGTGCAAAATCGAAATTCGCCGACTGCATCCAATGGTTCTTCCTTGATCCCTTTGAGATAAATTGACGCTAACTCAGCATCCTGCATGAGCGGTTGCCAGACCCTCAAGTAGTAATCGTTACCGGCCAGGGTGGATTGTGCGCGTTGGTAGTCGTTAGCTTTTTCAACTTGTTTAGAATTAATTTTGATCTGATTTGACAGGTAGTAGAGCGTCGCAAGTACCGCAATAGCTCCGACAATCTCTCCCATGGCTCCTAGTGCATCCCAATCCATATCCGTGTTCCTTATCTGTGATTGTGCTTAGAATCAGGCTAATAAATTAACTAACAAAAGAGCAAATCAAATTAAATGTTAATTGGATTAAGGAGGAGACAATGAGCGAAGCAGAATATGGAGAAGTGAGGAAGCGTAGTTTTTGGACTATCTTTTGTGGGTTTGCTGGGGGCTGGTTATTGATTGTTTTGTCC
>PBUF01000024.1 GCA_002727775.1 Gammaproteobacteria bacterium | reverse complement strand
GGAAGCTAATTAGAGGCGGTCAAGCACAACCGGTAGCTTAATCGTTTAGGACAAGGTCACTGTCAGAAAGACAACTCCGACCAATCTTCTCTGCGCCTAATATTAGGTTTTGGATCATCCAGAACCTAATACACCGGAGTCTCTTAATCGTGTGATTTCCTCCCGACTGTATCCTGCTTCCTCTAAAATTTCGGTATTGTGTTCGCCTAGCCGAGCGGCGAGTTGCTCAGTCTTGACAGGAGTCGCCTCGAAGATAGCGGCCGGCCTTGGCTGTCTTACCCTTCCAAGCTCCGGATGATCGTATTCAAATAGAACTTCATTAACCTTTATCTGCTCTTGCTCGATCACCTCGGGCCTACTGAGAACCGGCGCGCTAGGCACTTCGCATTCATCTAGACGTGCGAGCCAGTACTCCGAAGTGTTCGTCTTTAGCACTTCAGCGGTCATCTCAAGGCGCAGTTTGACATTGATACCTCGGGCTCGCGCACTCGAAAATCGCTCATCCGTTAACCATTCTTCTTTATCGAGAGCCTTGCACATCCCCTTCCATTCAGCATCGGATACCGCGCCTGCTGTAATGAAGCCATCCGAAGTTTCGTAAATAAGATCCTTGGAGCGCTGTCCCCGTTTCACGCGATCTTCCTCTCCCACCAAAGTCAAACCTGCCAAACCTTCCTGCCATAGGTAAGCCACCATGACATCTAGCATCGCTACTTTGATGTGTTGACCTACTCCAGTCCGCTCTCTCGCGAGCAGAGCCGCAGTTATCGCCTGAGCGGCGGTGATTCCTGTGGTTTTGTCAGGAATTACCGTGCGAACCATGCGAGGACGGTCCAACTCATCTGTCGCTTGAAGGTCAGCCAAACCAGACAAAGCCTGGATCACGGGATCGTAGACGCGTTTATGGGCGTAGGGCCCTTCCTCGCCAAAGCCACTCATCGAAACATAAATTATCTTCGGATTTATCTCTCGTATTACGGATTCACCCAGACCCATACCATCGATTGCGCCCGGCCGAAAATTCTGAACGAACACATCTGCTTCGCTAGCCAGTCGTTTGACGATGTTGATTCCGTCCTCAGACTTGAGGTCCAGCGCGATCGATCGCTTACCTCTATTTGCCGTCAAAAACCCTGGCGTGACCCCGCCTCCTCCCATAGCTCGGATTACGTCTCCCTTTAGAGGCTCCACTTTAATGACGTCTGCTCCCTGATCGGCAAGCAACACAGTTGCCACAGGCCCAGCCAATACCCTGGACATATCCAATACCTTAAACCCACTCAATGGNCCGCTCATAGTGGCCTACCCCTTATAGAAANTTAGCTGACTAGAATACAACACAATAACTTAACTGTATTAGATCGACTTTTTCTTTACTTATGGATTACCTTTCCCGGAACGATCAAGAAAAGGAAAAATCATGAATTGGGATGCAATAGGTGCAATCGCAGAACTCNTGGGCGCAATAGCTGTTTTCGCGACCTTAGTCTACCTCACCGTTCAGGTTCGACAGAGCGCTAAAGCGCTTGAACAACAAAATCAGTTTTCTGCAGCGCAGATCATGCAGGCTAGAACGGACACAGTCATGCAGTACGTGAATACGCTACTCGACTCCGAAGAGAATTTGGCCAGCTTTAGCTCCGTCACTGAAACACCTGGAAGCGACACCACATCTAAAACCAAGCTAGATCTTAGTAAGACAAGAGACCAACTAATCTTGTCCATGGCAAGATCACTCTATGAAAACGTCTATCAACAGTACAAGCAGGGGTTTTTAACAGAAGACTTTTACCAGGGAATTGAGAGAAATATCCTGGGATGCGCTAAAAGCTGGCTGGAAACCAACACACCCATGTCATCTGAGTTCAAAAAAGAGGTATTACGTATCTACAAATCGGAAACCGGGTAAGGCCAGCATCAAAACCGAGCAAATTCTTCTGAATTCTTAAGTGGCCTCCTAGTTCAAGTCAACCAAAGCAGCTGGTCCATAACAGATGAGAAACCAAAAAAGATACGCTTCTGTTATGTGCCAGTTAGCGACACCAAACTGGTTCGAAATGTTTTTCCCGACATGCAATAACCAAAATAAATAAAAGATGTAAGGCACTATTGCATAAGTAATAGTGAGGACCGCTAACGCCAGCAACGGTCCAACAGAGCTTCTGTCTCCTTGCGTGAAAGGAACAAATACTTCGTACCAGGCCAAGGTCGAAAGTCCAACCGCTATAAAAAACACAAAGACCATCGAAGACGACAGATTGGACGAAAAATCCCCACGCTGCAGCGATGCAATACACGCCACAACAATCAGAGATAATCCCACTATCAAAAAAGATGGTACGTCGACAAAATCCCTATAATTCAGCGACGTGTAAACGAAATCTGGGTTTGCGCTTCGAGCCAGATGAGCTGTCACTAAGGCGCAGGAAAGAAAAAACAGACAAAAGGCAAAAAAAGTGATCTTGGGAATTTTTTCGTTCGGAACCTTGTTTTTACCACCGAGATAGTAGCCTACAGCCGAGGTTATAGCTCCCAAGCAAAAAATCATCAAAAGGTCGTTCATCATTGACAAAGCTTCGATTCCACTCCCTAAACTCGAAATGTGAACCAAGAGAGATATTTGAGTAAAAAAAATACCCACGGGCACACCGAGGACAAAAATCAGAAACGTGGCATCGATCTTATAGAAGAAGCGGAACACAAAACTCGTGACCAACAAAAAGAGGGATTCAAAAAACAAAGGCCAGAAGACCTTTGGATCACGAAAATCAGTAAACTGCTGACCTCCTAGAACGAATATCAAGAGCAAAGAAATGCCTATCAAAAAGTAGGCCATCGCTCGTTTCCTGTCTTTCCAAATCAACTGATCAAGGTTCATATCCTGCCGCCCCAAAAAAAGTGTTGTACACACTGGAAAAATTTGTCTTTATGATCCTGAGAGCGTCTCTTGCCAACGGCATGATGAAAAGACGCGGTCGGTCCTCCAAACTAAATTCAACTTTCAATTACAGTAATAATTACTCTAAGGTAGGACAAGGCTAATTTCCTGCAAATCAGAGAAGGTAAACATAAGATGAAAATAGGCATGATGTTAGGATTCGAAGATTCCATAAAGACCATCACTGATATTGCTCGAGGAGCGGAAGATGCCGGCATCGATACGCTTTATACAGTTGATGCTGGAAGAAGCGCAACCATAACGGCTGCCGCTGTCATCAATGCAACGAGCAGGGCTAACGTCGGAACTTATATTGTTAACGCCTATGCGCGGGAACCATGGATGACCGGGCTCGAGGCCAGAGATCTTAACGAGATCAGCAACGGCCGCTTCATCTTAGGAGTTGGTACAGGAAACCTTCACTTTAATGATCTATACATGGGAATCGACTCCTCCAGATCCAGAGCAAAGATGCGCGATTTTATACAGATCGTGAAATCAGTCGTGAGCGGTAAAGCGGCTGAAAGGGTCCGCCATCAAGGAGATGCCCACAGAATCAGATGGAGGGCAACCTGGGATCCAGTCACGCCCACGTTACCGGTCTATATGTCGGCCTCGGGGCCCAAAATGGTTCGTTTAGCCGGAGAGGTCTCCGATGGAGTCGGAATCGGGATCATGTCTTCTGTAGAATTTGTCAGAGACATAGTCCGCCCAAACGCAATTGCTGGAGCACAGGAGGCAGGACGNGATCCAAAATCAGTCGCCTTTCCNACAGCCGCAACCGTAAGCGTTAATCAGAACAGAGATTTAGCTCGGGATGCCAGCAGAAAATCGATCTGCAAGCTGTATCATCCGATACCCCACCCCTACTATGACTCCCAGCTACGTCAGCTCGGCTTCGAAGAATTTGCCGATCAAGCCTCACGATTAATGCCAACAGGCAACCTTAAAGAGGCCATGGCTTTAGTTCCAGAAGAGGTGATCGATACGATGACGATTACCGGAACCTTAGAAGAATGCGAGAAGAGAATACAAGAATACCAGGGAGTATCAGACGAGCTAATTCTAGCTCGAACCGGCCAGCAAGGAGACACCGGGACACTGGCAGATTACAAAGATCTCTTTCATTTGATTGACCAAGCCACAGATTAATCCATTCCGAATTGATTCTTTGACAAGACACTAAACCAAACTCTATTTTTTCCTATTAGTGGCCCTACAGCTCAATCAACCCGTAGACGATGGCAATTCAACCATAACTAATCGAAGCTGGCGAGCAAACCCTCCTAAATTTGGTTAGCCCCATAAGCCAACAAGGCCAGCCCTGATGCCCACAAAGCACAAGCGAGCAAATCACAAAGAAGAAATACGAGTGGCCGCAAGCCACTCAAGCCTGCAATCACAGGCGACAGTGATCTGATTGGTGGAGAGAGTCTACCCAAACAAATCGCTGCGGGAGCAGCCGTCAACAATAACCGTCGAAACTTGCGGTAGCTGTTTTTTCGTTTCACTAACTGTTTGCGCACCCATCGGCGCTTCCACAAGAAAGGTGCTCCCGCCTTGCCTACAAAAAATCCTACTTGATCCCCAATAAAGGCTCCCAGAAACGCCAGGGACACCAAGGTTGACAGCGGAAACTCTCCTTGAGCATAAATCAGGCTAACAATAGTCAGCAAAAACACTCCGGAAACGAACAAGCCCACAACTACGCAAGATTCTAAAAATGCAACCAGAGGCACTAACACCAAAGTCTGGGGGGGAATGGAGGCAATCCATTCAGAAAACAACTCACTCATAATGTGCTAGCCCCTGTTATGAGGCTCTTCGAAATCTATTACCGGTCCACGGGGTATTACGCCCGCCCCTCTGCCTCCATAATAAATTCCCTTGATGGCATCTATATCAACGGTGTCAGCTACCCGGGGTAACTGATAAAGATCGCGACAGTAGGGCCAGAGATTAATGTAGTCCTTCAATTGCTGGCGATTACACTTGAACTGACCATGATAGGCCAAATCAAATCTAACCAGAGTTGAAAACAATCGCCAGTCGGCTTCCGTTACCATCTCCCCGCACAAATATCGTTGATTACCAAGAAGATCATCTAATTCATCTAGAGTATCAAACAGTAGTTCGAATGCATCATTATAAGCTTGCTGCGAACTAGAGAAGCCACATCTATATACACCATTGTTTATATTTTCATAAATCTTTTCATTGAGACTATCTATTCGAGCCCTCAAAGGTTCTGGGTAGTAGTCAATCTGATCTACCCCAGATATTGAATCGAAAGCCGAATTGAACATTCGAATAATGTCTGCGGACTCGTTATTGACGATCGAGTTGCTTTCCTTATCCCATAGAACAGGCACCGTGCACCTCCCAGTAAAGGAGGAATTGTCAGCAGTATATACCTGATGCATATGGACAGCCCCCAACAAAGGCTCAGGCTCGCCAAAGGTCCATCCTTCTGGGCCAGCCGCAGGTCGAGAATAAGACACTGTAATAAGTTTCGATAGGTTCTTGATAGACCGATAAAGTATGGTTCTGTAAGCCCAGGGACATCCGGCGTTTACGAACAAATGGTAGCGGCCAGCCTCGGCCTTGNATTTTTCAGAACCNAGGNNAGACCTATAGTCTGATTGTTTCCGCTCAAACTCGCCGCCAGAGTTAACACGTGGTAGATCTTTTTCGTGCCATGTACCGTCTATCAGCTGCCCCAATTTTAAAACCCCTTATACAAAAAGCTCTTTAGCTCCTTTGACTTTAGATTTCATTCGACCCAATGACAAAACGCGGAATCTGAATAAGTAGTGGAATTTGAAATCGCCTCCAACTGGAATGATTGACAGATTGATTTTTCAACGAAGTTACTTGACCTCATTATCGGCCCTTCAAAATTCAGTAGACCGCCAAGAAAGTAAGCTGAAGAATATCAGGGCGCCTCCAGACGATAGGCTTTGGCTGCCGTGCCACTGAACATGGCTCTCTTTTCGGATTCTGACAACCCCAGTTTCTTGGCCATTTTTTTAAATAGATTCCACAAAGTACCGTAGGAAATACAGTCCTTATCGACAGGGAAATTACTTTCAAACATACAACGCTCAGGCCCAAAAGCTTCGATTGCATACTGATAACGTGAAAATANCGTATCTAGGAACCTGTCAGAGCTCCAGGGGGAATCCGCNATNTGCATATGATANGCCGGCTCCCAATCNCCTACCCGCATCTGGGCNCCCCCCAGCTTCATTACCGTGTTTGANCACGCGGCCACTGAATCAATAGCCTTTTGCCANGCNGCTATTTCNTCTTCACTTGCCTCTGGATCGATCCTTCCACCNAGNTGATTAACTATCACANTCACGCCCGGACACTTATTTGCTAAATCGGCCAGACGCGGCAGCCGTGAAAAATCAGGCGACCAGTTGTCATAACTCAAATCGTATTTCTCAAGTAAAGAAAAGCCCTCGAGAAANGTATCATTTAAATCAGAGGGAAAGGCGCTTCGAATACCACGAAAGTTAGAACTTGCCTGAAGATGAGCCTCCAGAACCGCTTCAACNCCCGANCCCAGCCTAAGGTCTGCTGTAGAAAATATTCCTGTGCAAAGACGAGTAGAACCATACAGACCAGAGCGACTCATCGCTGCAATACCGTTTACAAACTCAGTCTCACCGATGCATTTCATCTCTTCAGGTCCGTCTGCTCTATAAAACGCTCCGCACTGAGCAAAGACAGTCTGAACTACGTTATGTCCACTATCCTGAATATCGTTGGAAATCTCTTCGCATAAATAGACTTCCTGACGAAAACCCATTTGATTGTTTTTTCTCAAATCCCACAAGTGATGATGAGGATCGATAATGGGTAATTCCGGCTCTATCGCGGTCTCTGGTGTTTCCTTTGCTATCCAGTTTTCTATATCCGAATTTTCCGCAATGCTCATTTTGCCTCCAAGATTTACCTATCTATTGATCAGATCTCACATTAAACCGATTCTAGAGCCTTAGACGTTATTAAGGGTTGTACCAGATTGGCGACGTCCAGGCACGATCCTGGATCGACGCATGCATATCTGGATTGAGAGGGGTCCCAGCTCTGATAGCGTCCCAAGTAGACCATCGACACTTTGGGTTCTCCAGAACACGCACATAGTAAAAAGCATTTTGTGACGCATCAAAATCAGGGTCTGTCCATGTTGCGCTAAGCTCACGAGCACCCAAATCTCGTGTGGTGGCGCAAGTGGTAAGATCGACACTGGCGCCGTTATCCGGACATCGATTTGTATCAGGATCGACTTCGCCCCCGTCGGAACACGCGACATCTACAACAACCTCTTTGCGCTCACCATCTTCTATCCAGCCCTTAATAATCTGTAAACGTTGGAGCGGCTCTGTGTCGGGATCTTTACTAGCCCATAAGTAAAAACTAGGCGAAGTCTCGGTCGGGCCATTAAGGTCACCGCCCATCGGTACGCCATTCGCGTAAGCCGCAGATATCACATCTTCCGCGCCTTCAAGGCTCTCCGCCAAACCGTGTCCACCGAAGAAGCGAACCCTGATATGAGGCCCGCTGGTTGCAAAGGTTTCCTTGCTTCTGAAGCTATCAAAAATCGCATCACGGGTATTGGATTCCGCCCATACACCAGCCAGACCAGATGCTCCCCAAAAACTAGACGCGCCATCCGCATACTGAAGGTCCTCAGGATCTGAGTCTGGCAATGGAACAGAACCCCTATTAACAGGATTGATATCCATCAAGCCAGTCTTGCTCCAATAGTTATCCTCTTCAAAGGACCCAGCGGCGTTGTGCGTGTCAGATGCAGCGATCACGCCGAACTTATAGGGGTTGATACCGGACTCTTCCTCCATCAGCATCCCATTAAGAAACGCGTTTCGAACGTAACTCCCTTCGGGCTGCGAGGCCAGTGTTGACGCGATACGCAGTTCCATTAGTTCAAAATCAGCCCACTCGTCATTTGGTGAGAGAAGCGGGTGGGTATCTGATGTTCCTTTGACCTGTGAGTTTTCGACCAGCGGTTCATTTCTCATACGAATTTCAGCGTAAGCTGCATCGATCGGCTTGTCTGATCGATAATATGTGCGTTCAAACATCCATCCGTCAGAGCCGTTCATGTTGTGAGGTATCGCAATCGATTCCATGCCTGCCTCTCGATTCGCATCCATCCAGGACCACAAATCTTCAGGATTGAGTGAGTCTAAGCGGCTGAAGGGAATCGCAGGGACTTCACTCCGATCTCCGCGAAAGATCACATTCCTATGGAGGTTTTGAGACTCAGGACCTGAGGTGGTGTATTCATAACCGATAAATGCCGTAAAATTGCCGGGATCATTGTGGCGTTCAGCCGCTTCAATAATCTCCTCCCATGCGCTGGTTCTTATACCTCGATCGTCAAGATCGTCAGGCGAGTTCGGATCTCTGTCTCGCATATGGCCGAGCACCGCCTGAAAAGCCGCAGTCGACCCTTCCGCTGAATTGGCATTCCCGACCGCATCGGTAAGATTGTGATCTGCGTAAGGACCTTCTCCCCTATTGAGCTCGCGCATCATACCCAGATAAAACGCGTGGTCTGCGACAGCCAGAAAATCTAGAGGTTTTTTCATTTGCATCTTAAATCCCGATGCGTGTTCGATAGCGGCTCCCTTCGCAAACTCGTACGCTTCGTCAGGAGTGCGCCGTGTACCCATGAGATAAGCATCAAAGGACAAGTTCGTATGAACGTGCGTATCCCCAAAATAGGCATTCTTATTTGGATTTACTTCGATTGCAGCCCCCTTCTCGCTAATGGTCGCTCCGCCGTCAGCATTGTCGGTAGANTTCACTCCAGATTCTTGACTGCAAGCAAACAATGCCANGCCTGCTANTAATAANAGACTTCTCATATTTAAATCTCCCCAGACCAATGAATTAGCTTTCGCGCATTGACTTTATCAGCTTCATTCTCAGAACAATAGTAGGGCCCGATCGATTGTCCAAAAGGCGGCCACCGAGCCCATTCCCCAAGCAGCAAGCTTATTGAAGTGCNGTTTCCAATTCATCTGAGACAGCNTCCNGGCCATGACTGCNAGCACCACAATCACTGCAATCTGACCGGCTTCGATGCCAAGGTTAAAAAGAAGAAGGGATAACCAAAGATCATCTTCCGGCAATCCGATGTCAGCCAAAGCCCCGGCAAAACCCAAGCCGTGTAGCAACCCAAACAAAAACGCCATCACCCANGGCCGNCCAAGCGTCAGTCGAGACCGCTTACTCTCCTCTTGGACAAGCTCCCTGGCTAGAAAGAGTATCGAGAGCGCTATCACCAATTCAATCGGNCCCTGATCGAGCTTCACTAAACCTAAAACAGANAGNGCTAACGTAATACTATGAGATACCGTAAAGGCGGTAATCGTCTTGATCAGAGCGATGGGAGCCTGGATGAATAAAAATAAACCAATAACAAATAGAACATGATCAACCCCAAAAACAAGATGATCTACGCCTATGATGAAATAATCTAAAGCTGGCGCACCGCCTTTAGTTAAATCGAGAGTTGGATTTGATGGCCTTAAAACATAATTTTCAACCCCGTCACTCATGGTCTCTACACGAACCAACACATCAGTATGGTTTACCATCAAACCGGTAACGTGAATCGAAGTCTCACTCAAGTCACAGTTGGCTTGCCAGTTATAGAGTATTGCTACGCTGGTGACCTCGGGCGGCGAAAGATCAGATAGCTCACACTCATCCGAAAAAACCGGGTCAATTGGCAAGCGTTTGTTTTGCACAACTGGCTGTTTCCANAGTATGTGGTAATTCGGGTTTTCTTGACCTACTTCTGTTAACTGCAAATAAGCAGGTCTTATCTCGTGAGCAATCGCGACATTTCCTGCGAGCAGTGCAGAGACGAATAACAGGCAAAAGATAACCGGGAGACGGAACACCATCAAATCTCTTTGAGCGTTTCCGGAAGTACGACGTTGTAGCGCTCTCTTAAACCTTCATAGTAGGCTTTGTTTGCAGCGAGCCGGGCAGCTTGCTTGGCATCGACAGATACTTTGTCCAACACATCGAAAAAATCAGGCACATGGTCAATCTCTTTGGTCTTAAGCTGAACTACATGCCAGCCGTAAGCCGATTCTATCGGTCCCTGCGAAGAAGAACTCACATCTAGTGCAGACAGGGCTTTGGCAAAATCTCTTCCAAATAAGTCTCCGATCTGGCTTTCAGAGCGGGCACTGTAGTATTTTTGTAGCATAAAAGGGTCACCCGGCTCTTGAGTGTTTAAAGCTCTCCTGGCATCTGCTTCGGCGTCTTCTCTTCGGTCGACCGAAAAATATCGGTGAGAAAAGGTGTACCTCGCAGCAACACGATAGTCGTCCTGGTTTTTCTCGAAGTATTCTTCGAGTTCTGATTTAGCGATAGGAGAGGCAGTCGCGATGTCTTCAGTTAAAAAAGTGAGCTTCTGGACCATTCTCTGACGAACAATTGAGTCATTTACGTCAAGCCCCAGACGCTGCGATTCCCGGTAGTAAATCTCCTCTCTGACAAACTGGTTAAGCAAATCCCACAGTTCCTCTCGACTAGGCGGACGTCGCATCTGCAACTCCCACTGATCGCGAAGTCTTTCGACATCGGTTTCACTAATCTCGACGTCGTAAGAGATTTCCTCGTCTGAGAAAAAACTCGTCACAAGAAAAATAGCGGCACCTATCGCTAAAAAGGAAACGAGCGGATCTTTTAGCCAGTTCATATAACCAAACCTTCCACGTTTTACTGCAGATCGGATACGGACATCTTAAATTCTACCTGACCGACAAAACGATTCTAGTTACAGAGGACAAGCGTTGTTAAATTCACACAAGCCGAACAACTTTTTGCTGCCGAAAAAAGGTTCCAATTGTTGGCCTTGGGTGTTCGTGCGGACGAGTTATGATTCGCGAAGCTCGCCTTTTAAAAAANACATCTAAAGGTCTGTTAGCAACTAAGCAACAAAAAGACTGGCGATCCTTGCTCAACTGATTCACGCGGTTGTGTGCTGAAGAATCGCCTTTATGATTTGAGACCAGGCCGGGCGAGGCAAGTCGTGGCCCATCTTCTCGATCGTNAATAGCTNTGCGCCTGGTATGGTCTCNGCAATCGCTNTTCCATGGGCATAAGGCAGTAAAGGATCTTCTGTTCCATGAACCACCAGGGTGGGGACATCTAATCCACCTAAAAGTGCTCTGCCCGATACTGGTGATATGTTAACCGCCAANGCATGATTGTTCATTGCCTGTAAATTTCTCGCTCGGGCAAACTCAAGTTCAGCAAGCTNGGCTTTAGCCTTTTTATCAAAGACTTCCAAAGAACCTGAAATCGCTTCGTATTTTCGCAGAGTCCAATCGATAAAAGCGNCTCTNTCCTCTGGCACTTCGCCAACAAAATCTTGGAGCTGTTCAAGAAACTCGGTTGTGGGCGGAGGCAAGTCTCCGTAACCTGAATTCGGGAGCTCGTTCGAACCGGTNCCNAAGGGNGATGAGATGAGAGCGCTGATGGTCAGCACCCTNNTTCGATGNTCAAGAGCGAGAACCTGACAAATCAATCCGCCGCCTGAGGCTCCCACCATATGTGCTGCAGGTAAACCATAGGCATCTAGAATGGCTATCGCGTCTGCAGCCATGTCATTTATCGTATATGGGGACAATTCGAAGTCGACACTATCTGATAGACCAGTGTCTCTGTTATCGAATCTAACGACGAATCGGTCGCTCTCTGCCAGTCGTTGACAAAATTCATCTTCCCAAAAAATACTCTGCGCACCCGCCCCCGCAATTAACAAAATCGGCGCATGGAGGTGATTTCCGAACGATTCAGTCCAGATATGCAAGCCATTGGATTTAACCGGAAGCTCCGACCTCATTGGCCTACCTCAAAATTTCTAGTGACTACACGAGTCTTACGCAGCTTCGAAATAAAATAAAGACCAAAGGAAGTTATAACCGACTGCTATAAATCATAAAATCATCTTTGATTAGTCAATAACCCTCAGTGAAGCGCCTACTAGGTAGGAGTATTTGGTACCTTTGATATTTACGAAGAAGCACTTCATCGGTACCCTTTTGTGAGGAGAGAGGAGAGAACGAAATACAGATGAAAACAAGACTGACAGACGATGAAAAAAGACAGTTCTATCACGATGGCTTTTTTGTCCTCAGAGAAATTATCCCTGAAGACTTGATAGTTTCCGCTCAAAATCGCTATAAGACAGCATCACGCAAAGATGACCTAACCCACGAGACCGAATTTTGCGATCTGGTGAACCGCTCTCCTCTAACTCCTATCATGCGAGAGCTGATGGGCGACTTCGACCCCGTCTCTGCCACCCGCCACATCGTACGCGTAGCAGGTCAAAAACCCGGNGACGGCTACGCTGCTTCCGGTTACCTTGAAAAAGACGAGCCCTATTATGGCGTTAACCTGCATTTAGATGGACAGGCNGTTTTTCCAACCCCACAAGTACCTGTTGAGGGGGAGCCGGATGAGATCTACGCTCGATATATAACTGGCGGANGAAATGGCGACGTTGGGAAATCCCCCCANAACATTGGAGTGAACTANGCTCCGTTATTTCATGACCCTGANATGACGAACTCCCTGGGCAGTTTTACNGCTTTTTTATTCATCTGCTTGAGTGACCAGAGCATGCCTGGAGGCGGCCAGACTAACGTTCTCAAAGGAGCNCATCATGCCTCAGAGGAGTTTTTCCGCTGGCAATATAGCCAGGNAAAACNNTTGGGAATAGACGGCCCTGGCTGGCCCAGACTTAATNACAACGTGCCAAACCGATGTGGATACCAATTCTTACCAGAAAAAATNATGGATCAATTCTCGGATGAGACGAGCGAAACGACACCAGACGGAAGAAGATGGCCGAGGCCCACNCCAGTCTACATGCGACCGGGTGATGCGACGATAGCGATGTATCACATACCCCATAGTGGCTCCAGAAACGAAAACGGGAACAGCTCTAGAAAGAGTCCTATATTCGCTCTCGTCAATAAAAAGAGACACCCAAACCATAAAGTGGAAGGCCACTCGGACCACCCAGATCGATACTGGGATGGAGGTTTTTATGATTTTCCCGATGGGAATGCACAATACGAAAGGTCCAAATTCGCCATGCTTAATATGTATCACGAATGGGATGGAATGCAGGAAATCGTAGCTCAGGAGCGAGCAAGAGCTGGAAAGTCCAACGCGATATTTGAGCTTTGATGNATTANNTGAAAAAAAGGGGCACTACGACAAGCAACAAACTATCTCTGAAAAGTCTCCCACTTTATCTTANGNNCTAAAGCGCTGCCCGCTCATCTTTTTACNAACTACTAGAGCATGTCGAGAACAGCTCGGACAGCCGACAGCAAAGNATTCGTTCCTAGCTTCCTCAAAAANTAAGTCTGGCTCAGAAATGTAGGTCTCTCGATCAAGCTTTCTAANCTTNCAACAATAAGTTANAGCTGCAATTAATCCTCGTGCNNGNNGCNNNCTAATTNGTCCANAAAAAGAAGCAAACCATGCTGAAGCTGGCACANGCTTTGCTCTAACTACAACAAACAACAAAAACCTACGAGGATACACNTAATATGACCAAAACTAGTGCAGCATTATGTTCAGTAGTTCTTTTTTTGCACACGGCCTGTGCGAGCCAATCAGGAGTTAATGCACTAACCGAAGTTAAACAAGATCTGAACAATCAACTGTACAGAGAGTGCATGACGGACAGCGAAAAATTCGGTTACCCGACCAGCGTATCCGGCTACGCAACTTTGAAGCAATTTGGAATTCACCTAAACGTCCATCCCTCGGAGCATTGTCGAAGAGCTGCCAGGCACATCGTTCGCAGATCNTTTACAGCACCAAATGTCGTAGCAGCGGAAGCACAATCAACAAGATGGCCAGATGGTAAAATTTGAAAAATTCCAGTTACTGTTCCAAGAACATCCAGCTAGCTGCAACGAAAGCTATATTCAGCATCTAATCAATGCTGCTCTATTTGGAGCTAAGCTTGTAATCGCGGGAATCGCATGCATCGTGCATGCGATTCTGCCCTTCCTGTTTGTAGACACTGCNAGTAACCAAGTAAAAAATTTGAACGAAGAGCTTCGATCCAGATTCCAGCAAGAGTAATTCCAAGTGGATCACCACCCCTACTCGCCCTAGAGCAAGTCAAGCACGAAATAGTTAAGCAATTTCAAATTAAATACACAGAAACCAGAAAAATTTCCATTGAAACCTAGGCCAACTAAAAAACACTACGACGAACACATTACTTCTCTAGGTCGTTCGCGTGCCGGTTTGTCCAACCTTGTCTCTTGGATGAAAGATCAGCGAGCTAAAGACTTAAAGGAACTGTGTTCTATGAAGGAGATGGCTATAAAAGAAATGGGGATAAGCTTTTCAGTATATTCTGAAGGCAACAACGTCGACCGACTTTGGCCTTTCGACATCATTCCAAGGGCAATAACCCGCAAGGAATGGATCATCGTAAGCAAAGGGCTTAAACAAAGAACGAAAGCCTTGAACGCATTCATCCATGATGTCTACAACCGACAAAAAATCCTTGCAGAGGATGTTGTTCCAGCAGAGCTGGTGCTGGATTCTCACAATTACAGAATCGAATGCGCTGGAATTCGTCCGCGTCACAATATCTGGGCGCACATTTGCGGAACCGATCTCGTTCGCAATCACCAGGGCCACTTTTACGTTCTAGAGGATAATTTGAGAATTCCTTCCGGCGTTTCTTATATGATTGAGAACCGAGAGCTTACCAAACGCGTGCTCCCGGAGTTGTTTGCGAATCACAGCATCCTCCCTGTGGACGACTACCCTTCCCAGCTATTCAAGATGCTCATCTCGGTAGCGCCTGTCGAGCGAAAAAAACCTTGCGTCGTAGTCTTGACCCCGGGAATTTATAATTCGGCGTACTTTGAACACTCCTATCTCGCAAGAGAAATGGGCATCGAGTTAGTCGAAGGACCCGACTTGAAAGTTGGCAATGACGAACACGTTTACATGCAAACGGTTGAGGGCCTTGTTAGGGTCGACGTAATCTATCGCAGGGTAGACGAGGACTTTTTGGATCCAGAAGTCTTTCGAAAAGACTCGGTACTAGGAATTCCCGGGGTTATGCGGTCCTGGCTTGCAGGCAAGGTGTCTATCGTTAACGCACCTGGTTCTGGTGTCGCCGACGACAAGGCGATCTATGCCTTCGTCCCTACAATGATAAGGTACTATCTTAAGCAAGAACCCATATTGCATAACGTTAAAACCTTCCTTTGCAGAAACACTCCTGATCGAGACTATGTTCTAGCCAACTTAAAAAGCCTTGTCGTCAAACCTGTTGGAGAATCAGGAGGTTATGGGATTTTGGTTGGACCGAGCAGCAGTCAAGCCCAGCTAGACAGATACTCCAAATTAATCGAATCTGAACCAGAGAACTATGTCGCGCAACCAACGCTCTCTCTATCAACCGGGCAGACCGTTGTCGATAATCATTATGAGCCCAGGCACATGGATCTGAGGCCTTTCATTTTGAGCGGCAAAGACACGTGGGTCACTTCCGGCGGCCTTACTCGTGTAGCCCTGACAAAAGGATCCCTCGTAGTGAATTCCTCCCAGGGAGGTGGCAGCAAAGACACATGGATCTTGGAACCTCAAGAATAATCAAATGCTTTCGCGTGTAGCCGAAAAACTTTATTGGATGGCAAGGTACATAGAGAGGACTGAAAATACCGCCAGGCTGATAAGAAGCTACAACCGATTGATTTTGGATATTCCAGTGGGTTCAGAGCCTTCCTGGCTCATACTAGCCGACATTCTCGATGCCAAGGCAGAATTCAAACAAGCCTACAGTGACATTTCAGAACAAAACATTCATAGATTTCTGATCAGAAGAAAGACCGCAAAAACCAGCCTTCACTTTTCAATAATTCAAGCAAGAGAGAATATCCGGACCACTCGTGACGTACTCCCTGAAGACGCGTGGGANCTAATAAACGAAATTTTCATCTTCGTCTCCGATGAAGCAAAAAAAACCTCATCCAGGCGAGCGCGACTGATTTTTTTAGACAGGCTCATACAACANACCCAGACCTTATCTGGNTTACTTGAAACAACTCTCTACCGNGACCACACCTATCGCTTCATGAAGCTAGGCACCCTTACGGAGAGAGCAGATATGACAACCAGAATCTTGGATGTCGGTGCCGGAGACATTTTGAAAAGAGAGGGTGACTTTTCATCAATCGAACCAATCCTCTGGGCAGCACTTTTGGAGACCATGTCTGCGAAGAGCGCTTTTAGAAGACTAATTGGGCCAGTAATAGAGAAAGACAACGTNATCGACTTTATTGTGAACGAGAAGGATTTTCCGCGTTCAATATCTTATTGCTTAAATGAGACGAAGCAGGTGGTCAGTTCTCTACCAAACCATAAGGAAACGTTCCTACTTCTAGATCGAATTAGACGCAAGGTACGGCGATTTAAATCAAGCGAGAGACAAGAATCATCCCTCCAAAAGTTCATAAGCTCGCTCCAAGGCAACTTGACCGAACTTGACAACGAAATTCACACCAAATGGTTCGTAAGGAACACAGATTGATTAGCTTCTATTGCGAATGCGGTGCACCTGTGTATTTCGATGACCATCAATGTCTTTCCTGTGGTTCCAGAATTGGCTTCGATCCAGACGAGATGAAATTTCGAATCATTGCAGACAATTCGGCAAAGCAATATCCAATTTGCCGCAATGGTAAGGATTA
>PBUF01000003.1 GCA_002727775.1 Gammaproteobacteria bacterium | reverse complement strand
ATTAGTTAGACCAACTTAACTATAGCTAACGAAAAATCTCAATTGTCTGAGATAAAAGCACGACGTACACTCAGGGTCTGAATCGATTCAAGGGAGGGTAGTCGTGACTGTAATTGTTAAGCCAATGGAGAATATAACGCTCGGCGCAGAAGTGACCGGCATCCGCTTAGCTNATCTAGCNCCGNAAGACTGGACCAGTATTTACGACGCTTTTTTGGAGTTNGGGGTGCTTGTTTTTCCAGGCCAANACCTNACAGAAGAAGAACAAAACANCTTCGCAAAAAGATTCGGTGAAACAGAACAACTGTCACCGCTACAAAAAGGGCCCTCGGTACCAATCTCTAATAAAAAACCAGACGGCACACTGGCGACACCAAACGANCAGGGCTACAAGCTGCTTCGGGGAAANGAGGGCTGGCACACCGACAGCACATANATGCCCTTGGCATCAAAGGCGGCCATGTTATCGGCGATCGAAGTNCCGGACCAAGGNGGAGAAACCGAATTTGCCGATATGCGCGCAGCTTGGGATGAATTAGACCCCACAACTCAAGAGGAACTCGAACAATTATCGGCTTATCACTCTCTCTATTATTCCCAGGAACGAGCCGGGTTCAAACACACCACCGACAATATATACGGACTNCATGATAAAGGNGCTCCTCTGCGGCCTGTTATAAAAACGCACCCCGAGACAGGACGGAAGTCGATATATACTGGCNGGCACGCGTATGGAATCCCNGGAATGANCTATGAGGAGTCCAGAGCGCTTCTNGACAAACTTATGGAGAATGCCTGCCAAGCCCCCAGAACCTATAAACACAAATGGACTCCTGGGGATATCGTTGTCTGGGATAATCGATGTGTTATGCATCGCGCGAGGCCATACGATGAATCNTTGCCNCGCATTNTTCGTGGGGCAAGAATATCGGGAGACCCGGAGACTGAACTAGCAGAAACCTTTGAAGACCAACGAGCGGAGGCCTTCTTGCCCTCTCNGTCAAACTTATCGTCAGTCCAGANCTAGAGATATCAANNACAGTAAGAAACCAANNAANAGAAAAGGAAAANANAATGACNGCGATGAGCCAGAAAGAAAAAGAAGCCTACCTTGCGGNTCTTCATGTTGGCGTACTNGCCATTAACGAGCCAGGGCTNGGCCCCCTAACAGTTCCGATCTGGTANGACTATANGCCGGGCGGNCGCCTGTGGATGATCACNGGAACAGAGTCNAGAAAGGGCAGATTNCTCAAGATGGGGGAACGAGTNAGCTTGGCCGCCCAAAGTGAGGCNCCACCCTATAAATANGTAAGCGTCGAGGGCCCTATAACGGAAATAAAAAACTCTTCTCAAGAGGAACTNCTGTCGATGGCGATCCGGTATCTTGGGGAACAACAGGGAAAAGCTTACGCAAAAGCCAACGCTTCGGTGTCAGAAGGAAACTCTATCTTGGTGTCAGTAACGCCTGAGCGCTGGCTGGCAGTCGATTACTCAAAAGGATAGACCNCGACCGTTTGGAGACACAAAAGTCTATNGAACAGNGANTTNTCATGGATTTGTTTCAACAATATCAAGTCGTTGATATCGATACCCACCTAACCGAACCGCCNTCTGTGTGGACCGAACGCATGTCTTCAAAATGGGGTAACCTGACGCCGCACATCAAAAGGATNCGCGACTTCGACGTTTGGTTTATAGGTGANAAAGGTGTTTTACGACCCGGCGGCGTTAGCATGGCCGGNTTTGACGGAACCATGCCCGACCATCCACTCACTTANGAAGACATCCCCAANCCNACNTACGATTCNAGCGCTCGAATAGAGNATATGNACGATTTAGGAATCTACGCTCAGGTCATTTATCCGAACTTAATCAGCATGCTGACTCAATTNCTTCTGGAACACGAGGAACAAACCTTCGTGCTAGAGTGTTTACAANCNTATAACGATTTNCTTATNGATTGGTGCAGCATTGATAAAAATCGTCTCATTCCCGTGATGACATTACCAATTTGGGATCTCGAGGCNTCGATCAAAGAAACAAACCGNTGCATACAGAAAGGGCATAAGGCGATACTGTTCCCCAGCCAACCACAGGGTTTTGGCTTGCCAGCTCTAAGTCATACCCACTGGGACCCAATTTGGAAAATAGCNCAAGAGGCCGGTCTACCANTNAGCTTCCACATTGGGGACCAAGAGGANAGCGAACTTCGCTTTGACGGAAGCGACATGGGCACGCGAACCAATTTCGCGCGCTTCTCGTCCTTGATGTTCGTAGAAAACTCCAAGGGAATCGCAGAGATAATTTTTGGAGGCGTGTGCCACCGTTTTCCCGAACTCAAGTTCGTTTCGGTTGAGAGCGGAGCTGGTTGGATTCCCTGGTTATTAGAAGCATTCGATTGGCAGTGGCTGAACAGCGGTGTGTCCAAAGAACATCCCGAGTTTAGATTGCTACCAAGCGAGTATTTTGAAAGGCAGATTTACGCGTCATTCTGGTTTGAAAAAAAGATGCTTCAATCGGCGATAGAAAAATATCCCAACAACATGATGTACGAAACAGATTTCCCTCACGCAACGTCTATGTCTCCGGGACCACAAAGCACGGCGCAAGCTCCTAGAGAATACGCTCAGGAAGTTCTTAGTGGATTAAAACCAGATCATCTTCAAAAACTACTCCACGACAACGCAGCGAAGCTCTACCAAATCGATTAAATACAAATCCACTTAAAGAGACCACTAACTCATCGGAGGTTTACTATAACCACCATTGTGCTCTGCAATAAATTTAGCAAGTCTAATAGTCGTGTAGTCGCCACCATAAGGCCCCACAACCTGGAAACTCACGGGCAAACCATCAGAGTCGAGGCCAATCGGAGGCGTTGTCGCCGGCAGATAAGCCATCCCAGTCAAGATCGTCCAGCGAATCAAATCGGAATAAGGCCTTGTTTGTCCATCTGACCCCTGCAGCGTTCTAGTACCAAAGTTACCCTCCTGATTATGTGGAAAAGGAGATACAGGACTAATCGGCATGATAATCGCATCATAGTTCTCAAAGAATTCAGCCCACTTCAGCCTTATGGCTTCTCGACGCATGTGATTATCCAGCCACTCGCGATGTGTGGTTTGAGGTGGCACTAGGCCTTCCTCATTGAGTGCTTTGAGCGTCTCTGCCGGCATCGATTGAAGCATCGCCGANGTTACCAGCCAGCTACCCAANGAAAAAGCTTCANTGGGGTCGATATCCGGTCTCGCCTCTCGGTCAACTGANAGTCCGGTGTTTTCTAGNTTNTTTACGGCAGCCTCTAATACCGANGCCACCTGANCATCAATTGGACAAAATGGGTCATCNAGCCAAGCCGCNACCNTNAANGAAGTNACATCTTCAGGAGGCTCAGCGAGAGACGCCACAAGAGGGCCCTCTTTTCTTAACATCAGTTCTAACAGAAGCTCTAAATCCTCAGCGCTTCTTGCCATGGGCCCTATAACATTAACGTCAGCCTCCGTNGTCCCTCCGGCCTCATGNTCTATNTACCCNNTNGAAGGCACAACACCAAAACTNGGTTTGTGCCCATATATCCCACAAAAAGAGGCTGGAAACCGAATAGAACCTCCNATGTCGGTTCCGATTTCGAAGGAGCTCAAGCCNGCAGAAACAGCGGCAGCNGNGCCTCCAGAACTCCCACCAGGAACGCGATCTGAATTCCACGGGTTAACCGTTGTCCCAAACATGTCGTTATANGCCTGNATATCGCCTGACCATCTCGGCAGGTTNGTTTTACCCAAAACGATTGCGCCAGCNTCCTTAACCGCNTTCACAACCGGAGCATCTCGNTCTGGCACATGGTTGTGAAGCTCGGTTGCTCCGCCNGTCGAGCGTATTCCGGCTGTCTCGAGNGCATCTTTTACTGTGATGGGTATCCCATGGAGTGGCCCGACTACTGCGCCTGACTTCAGTTTTGCGTCAGCCTCATCGGCTAATTTTCTGGCGAGATCCAGATCCATGGTCACGACCGCATTCAATTCCGGGTTAACTGATTCAATGCGCTCGATCGTCAATTCAAGCAATTCTCTNCTGGTGAACTTCCCCTCTTTGATCGCNTTGGCTTGCTCAACGACCGACCAATAGGCAACCTCTTGACTAATAGGCATCACTTCCCTCCACGAACTGAAGTCTTCTATCCTGCCTGATGGCGTCATTATTTGCTATCGTCTTAACAAGCCTCGGCGTATCACAAGACAAGGGAGAACAAATTATGACCGACTTCAAACTAACAGAAACCGACCGACTTTTGATGACCACGAAGCAGGTTAGAAAACGACTCGATCTAACCAAGGAAGTACCCATAAAAACAGTTCTCGAATGCATCGAAGTCGCATCAAGAGCGCCTATTGGTGGTAACGCGCAGGTCAATAGATGGATGCTAGTAAACGATCCTCAGACAAAGGAGGCCCTTGCAGATTTATATCGTAGAGAGGGTACCGCGTATTTAGAAAACGGAAAAAAACAAGTCGAAGAACTAGGGGGCGACGCGACCCAGCGTGCAGTTGTCGATTCCTCTCTGTACCTACTAGATCATCTGCATGAAGTTCCTATGATGATCATACCCATCCGCAACGATCGACCAGGCACCAGCGTGTTTGATCAGGCCACGTTTTGGGGGTCGGTCACACCCGGCGTTTGGAGCCTTCAGCTTGCACTAAGAGCTCGAGGTATCGGCAGCGCATGGACGACTCTGCACCTCTACCACGAAAACGAGGCATCAAATTTACTCGGAATACCAGAAAGTGTTACCCAAATTGCCTTGTTGCCCACCGCCTACTATACCGGCGAAAAATTCCATCCCGCTAAGCGAAGACCAGCGGAAGAGATCACCTATTTGAATCGGTGGAAACAAACTCCAACCAACTAGCAATTTAGATTAGTACATAGGTTAAGGGCTCTGGGGTAAATCGTTGTGGATCAAAAGTCCTCGCCCAGAGAAAA
The DNA here is from genome assembly GCA_002727775.1 of Gammaproteobacteria bacterium. Classification (GTDB taxonomy): domain Bacteria; phylum Pseudomonadota; class Gammaproteobacteria; order Pseudomonadales; family Azotimanducaceae; genus UBA4421. Next base: position 13,487 of record PBUF01000003.1, on the reverse strand, counting down.
GTCGTTGTTCAAAGAAAGACGAACCAATCAAGGATTAGTTCTATATCTGATCCGGATAGAAAATCTACGTTGCTTTAAGAGAGGCTATGGAACGACTTGCATTTGATTTAATCGTTTCTGCATCCCACAGATTGGCGAACTTAAAAGACCTAGGACAATGGAAATAAGCCTCATCAACATTAATGACTGTCGCCTGAACAAAATTGGCATTTTCATCCGACCAATAAAGCTCCGGCTCTTCAAGCTTCCCAACAAACTCATCTCTTTCCACGACCGTAACACGGCCATTGACTCGAACAGTGGTATCCATACCAGGAATCATAAATACCAGGCCTACTTTGGCGTTGGATTCATAATTCTCAAAGCTCTGGAAAAGATTGTTCCCGCCAATATCGGGCATCATCAAAGTTCTATCGTCGATAATCTTTATAAACCCGGGTTTGCCGCCCTTGGGAGAGGCATCGCAGTCCCCTTCCGAGTTACTACTCGCAACAACCACAAAAGGAGAATTTTCAATGAAGGCTTGAACATAAGGTTCAAGAAAATCTTTCACCTTGTTTTCAGCNAGNGGATGCACTCCCCGTTCATCTCGCATATTCGCAATTCTACTCATCATCGATCTCCGGGCTTGTGAAGAATCTTAATAGTAACTGACTTAAAGCTGAATTCTCGCTCCAAGTCCCTCGATCTGATAAAAACTCATGGGGCCAGAAACAGTCGAAGAGTCAAACACCTCATTTTTCTCTTCCGCCAGATGTGCCAGCCAACGAGCCGCCTGGTCCTTCGACATTTCATAACGCCGTAAAATCCCTTCGGCTATAATTTCCTGNCCGACGGCCTCGACAGGAAAGATTACNACNTTGTCCTGCACCTTGANACGAATTCTTTCCGAAGTTTGTTGTTCTATAATTTCGACCCAGCAACCTCTCATAGGACACACATCGTTGACAAGGCCCACCACCTTCACAGCTTTGTCGACATAATCGCCCGGATTACTCAGTAGGTGGCCTATTCTTATCTCCGCAGTTTCGGTTAATCCATCGCCATATTCCTGATAGCCTTTTGATGCGCCGATAACGGGGAAGCAACCCACTAGAACCCCTACCAGTATCGCAATAAACCTCATAAGTAACTCCATAAAACAAGCTAGGTTTTGCCCGGACCTCAACACGTAGTGAGACCGAAGCGGAAAAAACTCTTAGGCTATAATGAGAATGATTATCAATCAAATCTTTAATCTCCTTATACGCGCAAACGAAGGGCGAGCAAGGGACCCTCTTGGACTACACAACTGGCAGTAGTCTGAAAAATAAAATACTCTCCAGAATCCAATCAACAAAAACAGAAGAGAAACAAATGATCANACACCTAGGAACAAAGATAACCTCGGTTGTGATTTTTGCTGGCTTTCTACTAGCAGGGTCTCCTGCTCAATCAGACGACCATCAAAATTCAGAAATCAACGATATGAGCAATGGAACCATTGACGCTGGACAATTGACGCTCTGCACTCTGAACTCGGGTAAAACTATGAAGGATGTTGAAAAACTCATCCCTTCTATTCTGAATCTACATAAGGAAATCAAGCTGAATTCTTTCTTTGGACTAATGACTCCACTGTTTGTTAGCAGACAAAGCACGATCGACTTTATCTTTGCCGACTTCGCCCCCTTTGACCAGCTAGGTAACGCCTGGGATGAGTTCATGGTCAGTCCCTCGGGAGCCAAAGTTCAGGCTACACTCGACAAAGTCGCGACCTGCAACCGATCATTACACCGATATTATAATCAGTACACTAAATACTCTGATGATGATCGGAGAGTATTGAGTATCAACTGGTGTACTAAAAAAGACGAAGTCAGCATGGAGAATCTGATGGCCAAGCATCGTTCATTCGCAGAGCCTCCAAACAAGCACATTTTACACTGGGGGATTGCTGCGCCAGCATGGGGCGTGCGAACTGGCGATATCCAGGGTGACTTTGCTCACTTTGTCGGATACCCAGATATGAAAGCGGCTCTAGCCGATCAGAGCGACATAGCAACAAAAGGTGGCTGGAAAGAAAGAAGAGACTACTTCAGCTCTTACGCAAACTGTTCCGGAGAGAATCTTTGGAAATTTGATATCGCCAACATTCCTGCTTCTTAGGAAATCGAGCAAAGTCTGCAAGTTGAGGCCAGAGCCTCAACTTGCGACAGACTTCACTTGGAGTCTTCTTCATCTTTTTTCTTGTAGATGGATTTACCAATGAATAACAAAGGAAGAAAAAAGAAACCCGATAAGAGAGAAAACTTAAATACCATATACAGAACGTAACAAGCCAAAAGCCCTACACTCAACCAAAGCAAATAATCATTTATTTTCATCGGTCAGTACCTTTCGCCAACGACCTCTTCNTTAACTGATTTTGTTCATCTTTAACAACAAGCATACCAAGCAACCTCGAACCGACTCTTGGGTTATCCCTTCATGGAACTGCAATAATAAAAGTTGACGAATAGCTTACAAAGGCTAGATTCTTTTCTTTTTAATTTAATAGGCAAGACTCATGAGCGAATCGTTATTAGTAGAACATTTAGGCGCTGTCGCCAAGCTCACGCTCAATGACCCACCGTTCAACCGAATGTCACTAAACTTTATGGATGAGCTGGAACAGCAAGTTATCGAAATTTCCAGCAACGCTGAAATTCGTGCTGTATTGCTCACCTCGGCTGGCGAAGAAAACTTTTCAGTTGGAATGAACCTCAAACAACTCCCCGAAGGCATCGAACGAATGGGAAGTGCAGCTGCTGTCTTTGAGCAGCGACTCAGAGTCATCCGCTCAATAGAGACCATGGGAAAGCCCTGGGTAACGACGCTGTTTGGTTATTGTCTGGGAGGAGGCCTAGAAATTCCATTGGGCTGTCACTTTCGACTTGCCGCGCAAGAGAACGCGCAAATCGGTCTACCGGAACTCGATCTTGGGGCTGTACCCGCCTGGGGCGGTAGCGCCAGACTGACCAAATGTGTGGGAGAACACCATGCTTTAGATATGATTCTTCGAGCAAAAAAAATCAGCGGCCCGGAAGCTTTTAGAATCGGATTGGTTCATGAAGTCTGGCCAATCGGTCAACTTAAAGAGAAGGCACTGGAGCTTGCTCAAACACTATCCGATATGCCCGCACAAGCAGTTAGGAGTATGTTGAAAGTAATAGTAGACGGTAGAGAAAAAACTTTGACAGAACTGATCGAAGCAGAAAAAAAAGCCGTTCTAGAAAACAGAGGCACGCCCGACTCTCAAGAAGGAATGCGTGCGTTCCTTGAGAAACGCGACCCTGTGTTTAATCAAAATANTGACTGAGGCTAAACCAATCTCGGTCGCTATATGCTGGCTAGCCAAATAACCCAACAAACCAAGGCCAGACATAGGAGTAAATCGCCCAGAACAAGGTCGCCAAAGCAAACAACATAATCAGCAAAGTCTGCAAAAACTCTTCTAGAAGGGCGAAGAGTAGCTGTTTCGTTTTATCAACTCCCAAGACCAGAAAGCTGAACACCAAAGAGAGGGGGAAAGTCGCAAAAAAAGCAAAGGACACAGCCCCAAATAAAAGAAAATTCATTTCCTTAAAGAGGTTTTTGTCTGCGATCAGATATCCCCGAAGGTGGTAGTCACAAAANTACNAAGAAGATTGACCCCAAGAAATCACTTGGGGTCAACTTTTATAAAACGCGCTACTCGGTTACCCGCTTAAAGTTAGGCGGACGTCTCTCGACAAAAGAGCTTACCCCTTCCTTAAAGTCNTCNCCTTTGAGCGAAGTGGCCATCCATTCATTGCTCTCTGTCATAGCGGGTCCCAGGNTCATNTTCAAGTGACGATAAACTTGAGCCTTTATGACTTTGATTGATTGAGGTGACGCTGTCTCGGCGAGCATCTTAATATAGTCGCTAGCCTGTTGTTTTGAAGACCCCTCGTCGCACAATCGATCTGCAAGACCTAANCGATCTGCTTCTTCCCCNGTAAACTTTCTGCCACTCCACAATAAATCCAAAGCTCTTGAAGTGCCCAGTAAGCGCGGCAACACCCAGCTAGACCCATGCTCCGCTATCAATCCTCTATTAACGAAGGCGCTGGTAAACTTTGCCTGGCGCTCTACGAAACGCATGTCACAAAGCAAAGCAAATACAAATCCCAAGCCTGCGCAGGCTCCATTGATCGCAGCGATCAACGGCTTACGAATAGTCGGGATATAGGAAAAGGTTACCGCAAAATCCTCACCCATGACCGGGTTACCAGGGTTAGCTTCAAACTGGCTTAAATCTTCTGCGGCGCCCCGCTCGCCCGAAGCTGTGGCCTGCAAGCCACCGATGTCTGCTCCAGCGCAAAAACCCTTACCAGCGCCGGTAAGAACGATACCCACAACAGATTCATCTTGTTCTGCTGCAGCCAGAGCATGTTTAAGCTCAGCCTGCATTCTTCCAGTAATCGCATTAAGTGCATCTGGCCTGTTCAACGTAATGGTCGCTACAGGATCAGAAACATCATATTGAATGTGCTCGTACATAATTCCTCCTTTACATAACACCCGAAGCATATCAGATATCACACATCGCATCCCGGTTCTAAAAAGACCTTTGGTGTTCCTACTAATTGTTGCTATCTTTTAGCCTGAAACGGTTGTCATTTTGTAGGGGAGTCATTTGACAAAGGCACTAGAGGGAATACGAATACTGGACCTTACGCGGGGTCCAGCNGGAGGCCTCGCCACGATGATTCTGGCTGATTTTGGCGCCGAGGTCATCGTGATCGACGGACCACCTGAAGACCCTCTTTTAGATTTACCGGCTTCGCCCATGTGGCGCAGAGGCAAAACCTGTCTCGAGCTCGACCTCGATAAGGAAAATGACCTTAACAGTTTCCATGAACTTTGCTCTGCGAGTGATGTACTTGTTTGTAATTGGCGAACTGCAGCTCTAGAAAAAAAGCAGTTGACCTACGACCAATTAAAACAAAAGCACCCACACNTTATTTTCTCACACATAACAGGATTCGGTTCAAAAGGACCCAAAGCAAACTACCCTGGCTATGAACATGTGATAGCGGCCGCAGCNGGCCGAATGCAGGTGTTTTCTGGAATCGTCGATCGCCCTGGNCCTGTCTTCTCTGCTCTACAAGTCGGAATTCACGCATGCGCTCAATCAACNGCTTCCGGGATTTTAGCAGCACTTCTTGAGAAGGAAGACTTAAGTGAGGGCAGGCTGGTCGAGACCAGTCTGTTACAGGGCATGCTTCCGTACGAAATGGGAATCATGATTGGAGCCCAATTCCCCGAGAAATTTGCCGATATGTTTGCCCTCGCCGACAGCAATGAAGTGCCGATGCCGTCACTCTACTACCACCCTACTCAGGCTGGCGATGGTAAATGGGTGCAATTTGGCAATCTGCTNCCTCATCTCTTTGATAATTTTCTATTGGTTTCAGATCTGACCGATATTCTCGTTGATCCAGAGTTTGAGCCCAAGCAGCTCTTATTTTTAGATCCCGAAAAACACGAAGCATTTCGCGAGCGAATGCTAAGGCGNATCCAGGAAAAACCTGCTTCTGAGTGGATAGATTCATGCATTGAAAATGGTGGGGTGGTCGCCACCACATACCAAACGACCCAGCAAGCGATCCACGACCCAGACATCAAAGCTAACGGGCANGTTGTAGAGCGCAGTGATGGCGGGCTGCAATTGGGACCTCTGGCAAGACTCACNAAAACCCCAGGCNCNCCGGGCCCTGAGATCAATAAGAACAGCGAACTAGTCAAGCAATGGCTGTCTGATCCCCGGCAAAAACCCNAGAACTCTGGTTCAGTCAAGCCGCCCCTGGACGGAATCAAGGTCGTAGAGATAGCGACCATTATCGCNGCACCTCTTGGGTCTTCNTTTCTCGCAGACATGGGAGCAGAGGTNATTAAAATAGAACCGGTGGGGGGTGATCCTTTNAGAGGCCTGTTAATGGGTCTGGGATCNGCANGGGTCAACGGCGGCAAGAGAAGCATCGGACTAAATTTGAAGTCCGACGAGGGGAAACAAATCGTCCTCGATCTCATCAAATCTGCGGACGTCTTAATACATAATTTTCGCCCAGGAGTCCCGGAGCGGCTGGGAATAGGTTACGACACAGTAAGCGAGTTAAACCCTTCGATCGTCTACCTGCAGAGCAATGGTTATGGTCCTGACGGTCCTGGCGCGCTAAGACCTAGCACTCACCCCATTCCAGGAGCTGCGATGGGCGGGGTGGTGTATCAGATGGGAGAAAAACTCCCTTCCGAAGTTCAGGACATGGAGAACTTGAGACTTTGGACCAAACGTCTCATGCGAGCCAATGAGGTCAATCCCGACCCAAACACAGCCATGGTTGTTTGCACCTCCGTGATGCTCGGACTGATGGCCAGAAAAACCACAGGCGAGGGACAACAAATATTCATGGATATGTTTGGAGCTAACGCCTACGCCAATCACGATGACTTCTTGAACTATCCAGGGAAAAAACCAAGAGCCCTCGCCGATGATCTCATGCACGGGCTCAGTCCAACCTACCGACTCTATCAATGTGATAATAATGAGTGGATTTTTCTAGCTTTGGTAACCGATCGAGAGAAAGCACGGTTCCTAGAAATCTTAGGCAAGGCTGGCATCGATTGCAATCAGCTTTCTCCTAGCCAGATGAAAGAGGAAACCGTTATTGTAAAACTAGAGGCTTTATTCAAAACGCGCTCAGCCTCTGACTGGGAGGGGTTACTGGCTCACAAGGGAATCGGTTGCGTTAGAGCGGATGGGCTGACCCCTTCCCTATTTTGGCTAGAAGACGAACAAGCCCAATCGATGAACTTGACCAAAAACTCAACCTATCCCGAATGGGGCGACTATAAACGGCATGGCCCCACCGCACTGTTCAGCTGTGGTGTCAGTCACTTGAAGGCTGCCCCAACAGGAGGACAACATTCGGAAGAGATTCTTGGCGAGTTGGGCTACGAGAGTACCCAAATCGAGGAATTCATAAAAACAGGCGTAATCTGGAAAGAGGTGAGTTGATCATCATACGNTACGCTGTCTCATGCGATTATTATTCCGGTTTAAATTGATTCAAAGTCGTTTCGATATTCAATTGTCCTTCTAGGCCAGCGGCTCTGTGAGCAGAGATTTCCTTCATCCCATCAGTCATCATCATTTCCAGCATAGCTGCACGAGATGGATACATGGCTATAGCCACTGAGTCCCAGAGTTCTTCGACCTCTCCAAGCATAAGCCGCTCGACTTGGCCATTGAATTCAATCTTGCCTCCAACATCCTCAAGTAGTTTGCTAACCCCCTCCGCATAAAGCGCGTAGGCTTCTTGGCCACTGAGTTCCGTCTGTCTGCCATCCTCATAGACCGCCTTCTCTTTGAACTTTAGAAGATTAACCATGTAGATCGGTCCTTCTGGACCAGGTTTAGTGAAGCCTTCCATCTGTTCAGAATTCGGCACTACTTTGTTGATAACTTCCATGGCATCTCCTTTTCTACTCTAAAAATATTCCGCTGTTATGATTCGGATTTAAGACACTACAACAATACGCGTCGCTGGCGACAGTTGAATGATTAGAGTTTACATCCGATAGAGCTCTCGCTGAGAGATGTTCAGGAAAAATGTCTGTCACCCAGCGATTGCCTAATTTGAAAAAATCACCGAAACGATTAAAATCAACCGAAGAGTAGTAGATTGTTGGGTCATTCTAGAAAACCCAACGCTTCAACACACAATCGAGGAGGAGAGCCAAAATGTCCCATGAAATGATCATAAGCGGGGGTACTGTAGTCGATGGGAGCGGTGCTGATGGATTCAAAGCAGACGTCGCGATCGATAACGGAAAAATAAGCAGAATCGGGGACCTGACAGGCGAACAGGCTGCGAAAACTATTGATGCCACCGACAGAATCGTTACGCCTGGCTTTGTAGACTTACACACTCACCTCGACGCCCAGGTGGGATGGGATCCCCAGATGAGCTCCAGCTCCTATCACGGTGTTACCACAGCTCTTATTGGTAACTGTGGAGTAACTTTTGCACCTGTTACTAAGAAGAATCACAGATATCTTGCCGAACTCATGGAAGCGGTTGAAGACATTGCGGCCGACGCCATCATGGATGGCCTCCCCTGGAATTGGGAATCATATGGTGAGTATCTTGACTGCATTGAATCGCTAAACCCTGCACTTAATGTAGTAGGTCTTGTCGGTCATTCAGCAGTTCGACTCGAAGCTATGGGCGATAAAAGCATGGACGAAGGCGTCCAGCCAGACGACAAAGAACTCGAGCATATTACTCAAATGGTCAAGCAGTCCCTAGAAGAAGGTGCAGTAGGGTTTTCAACNTCCCGCTTTCTNCAGCATACCGTCCCCGATGGACGTTGTACTCCAGGAACCTGGGCAGACCTGAGAGAAACTCAGGCCATACAAAGAGCTGTNATCGAAGGNGGNGGTACTGGCGCTCTATTTCAATCAGCCAACGACATGGCGACTCGCTTNGAGACAGAAAAAGAAATGTTCCGACANGGAACAGAACTAGGTTGTCAGGTNTTNTTCTCAGGAGGCACAGGNCCTAATGGNGATGGNGGNGTGTCGCACTGGCGCGATTTCTTCGAAGAACAGAACGAAGGCGGTAAGCGATTAGCGTCAATCTGTCATACAAGGCCAAGCGGCGCGTTCTTTGGCCTAGCTCAGCTTTCTCCCTTCACACGAACTTGTGACTCCTGGAAAGAGCTGATGGCTTTACCAACAATCGCTGATCGAGTAGACGCGCTACGAAATGAAAACACGCGAAAAAAATTGATTAGTGATGGTATCGCGGAGGGAAGCCTCAAAGACATAGCTCATATGCTTCATCCATTCGGACTAGGTGACACACCTGATCTTGACCTATACAAAAAAGCCAATCTCGGTCAACTTGCTGAAGAGGCTGGTAAAGATGTAGTTGAAGTGTATGTTGAACGTCTACTTGCTTCGGAGGGTAAAGAATTTTTCAACTTCTGGGCCTTCGGCGGCAATCTTGAAAATCAATGGAACTACATGCGATTACCTCAAGTTGTTCCAATGTTAGGAGACGCTGGCGCGCATGTGGGGATCTTCACCGATACTGATTCTCCTACAATTCTGCTCAGTGAGTTAACTCGCAAGCACGGCGTTTACACTCTGCCCGAGGCGGTTCACCGCATCTCNGGAAAGTCGGCCGAAATCCTTGGTTTAAAGGAGAGAGGCATGCTAAAAGAAGGCTGGCACGCCGACATCAACGTCATCGACTACGAAAATCTAAGATCATGTCANCCCGAGTACGTGAATGACCTCCCCCACAACGGCGGCAGGTACATTGTCAAAAGTAAGGGCTATGACGCCACGATCGTAGGTGGAAAAGTAGTGATAGAGAATTGCGAATACACGGACGCTCGACCAGGNAGNGTTATTCGGGAATTCATNAGAGGATAGACTNGAATCCTTAACTCTTAAAAAAAGCCCCGTTAAGGGGCTTTTTTGTTGGAAGGGTCTCCAATCGCCGTTACCCTATCACTCCCAAACGTGCGAGCTCCTTCATTTCAGCAAGCTCCAGACCNACTGTTTTCANCACCTCATANGTGTGCTGTCCAAGTTCGGCAGAGGGNTTTTTCGGCATATCAGATGACGCACTGAACTTTGCTGGGCTTCTCGGCAGTAACATTGGNCCTCCTCTGGGATGTTCAATCTCTTCGATAATACCCGAAGCACCGATCTGGGGATCCGTTAATACGTCCTCTCGACGATTAGCTCTTGAAACAGGTATCTCATTCTCAACCAACAAATTCACTAGCTGCTCAGTCTCATANTTTGAGGTATCGGCGCCCAGATAATTAGAGACAATCGCGCCGTCACTNGTCTTGCTGACTTCATAGATATCTGCCAGATCTCCCGCAAACTGCACACCCTGACCTTTAAAACTGTAATTCCACATTAGATCAGGCCAATTAAAGTAGACCGCACCGTCGAGCATAGAAAGCTCGACATGCTGCCCCCCCTGACCTCTCTCTCTGGCCAATAAAGCTGCCGTAATCGCCTGAGATGTTAACAGCGAGGTAACCTTGTCGTAGATAATGGTCCGGACCATTTTAAGATCGTTCCCTTCTGCTTGNGCATCNANCACACCACTAAGACCCTGTATCACATAATCGTANACGCGTTGGGTAGCATAGGGTCCAACGGANCCCATACCACTAATAGAGGTATAAATAAGNTNCTCGTTTATNAGTTTTAAATCACNNTAGCCTAGNCCNATGCGNTCCAACTTTCCGGGTCTNTAATTNTGTAAGAGCACGTCGGATTGTGCGACCAGCTTCATCAAGAGCTCTTTCCCTCTGGGATGTTTAAAATTCAGAGCCAATGAGCGTTTATTACGATTGATCATGGCATAGATCGATGACAGACCATTTCGTGAAGCACCAAGACGACGTATTCCATCACCCCAGCCTGGAGGCTCTACTTTAATTACATCAGCTCCCTGATCAGCCAGCATCACACTGGCCATGGGTCCAGACACAACTGACGATAGGTCTAGTATTTTAAACCCTTCGAGTGGCCCACTACTCACACAAATTCACCTCGTTGATTAATTGNGTCTTCCTCTTTGCCAAAAGCCCTACAAATTTGAAGAGGCTCTACAAAACTATAAACCAGAAGGTTCCGAGAACCATACAAACACTTGTTTATGGGCGCAATAACTATGCTCTCTTTCGACAGCATAGAGTTGACTANAACCTGTAATCAATAGTTCAATCAAGGTCTTCTTGGAGGGAGTTAAACATGGCTGGCGCACTTGATGGCGTTAAGGTACTCGACCTAACCACTATTTATTCTGGACCAATTTGCACAACAATCCTGGGCGATCAGGGAGCAGATATAATCAAAATTGAGTCACCCGAAGGAGATTTTATGCGCCAGGCGCTCGATGTCGAGCGCAATGGTGTTAGTGGAATGTTCTCCATGTTGAACCGTAACAAGCGTTCAATTGTTATTGATCTGAGTACCGAAGAAGGTAAATCATTACTCAAAGAAATGCTGGCATCCGCCGACGTCATTGTCGAAAACTTTCGGCCAGGCGTTATGGATCGATTGGGATTCGACTACGAAACCATGAAGAGCATCAACCCAGGAATTATCTACGCTTCAATAAACGGGGTCGGACAGTCTGGCCCTTATGCAAAGCGACGAGTTTATGACGCAATCATTCAAGCCNTCTCGGGAGTCGCTACCCTCCAGTCAGATCCCTCAAAAGAACGCCCGATCATGGTTAACACCCTGATCTGTGACAAGCTGACGTCGTTGGTAAGCGCACAAGCCATCTCATCAGCCCTATATAATCGATCTCAAACCGGACTGGGACAGAGAATTGATGTCGCAATGCTTGATGCTGCCCTGTTTTTCCTGTGGCCAGACAACATGAGGCACTATGCATTTATCGGCGACGAAGTCCCACCTGAATCGCCGCACACGCATACCAATATGGTTCGAAAAACCAAAGATGGCTATGTCTGCACGATGCCCGTCCAACCGGACGAGTGGATGGGCCTCTTCAGAGCACTAGATTTACCTAACCTACTCGAGGACCCTAGTTATTACGTTGACGCCGCGGTAGATACCGAGAAACTAACGAACACCATCAACAATGCCTTTGAAACCTTCACAACAGAAGAAATGCTAATAGCCCTGGAGCGCGAAGACGTTCCCTTTTCAAAAATCAATTCCCGAGAAGAAGTACTTGAGGACCCCCAGGTTAAAGCTATGGATTCTATTTGGGAATTTGATCACCCCTTTGCGGGGCCAATGCGACAGGCAAGACCACCGGCCAGGTTCAGCGAGACACCCTCAGAGATCTTTCATTGCTCTCCCGAACTAGGGCAACACACACGCGACATCCTCTCCGAGTTTGGTATCGACGAGGAACGCGCCCGAGAACTTATGCAGCAAAAAATCGCGCAGTAAAAATCAACCGTGAGCTNTCAAAAAATAGCCATCGGATTCAACGGAGANCCAGTACCGCCAACCACTTTCAAAGGGGCAGCGACAAACAAAAATGTCGATCGATCTTTAATTCTCGCCGTCATCGAAAGTCGATCTAAATCAAGATTATCGAAAATAGGCATTCCCATACCAACGATCACTAATTCGTGTAGTGGATTCAATCGAGCGCCGACACCAGAAGGCATCACATCTGAAACGCCATCACACCCAATAGCCGCAACATCGCGCTCTTTAAGCCATTTAGCAACAGANGCGTGCATACCAGCCGCCTTTTGAACAAANTTCCACTGNCCCTTGTCTCGCACTCTATGCCAGCGACCTGTTCTCACCAGCAGCACATCCCCGGCAGATATAGTGATTCCAGATGCTTTCTCCCACGCTTCGAGATCTTCGATGGTGATAGCATCGCCCGGCTCCATATATTTCACCCCGAGGAACACGGGCATATCAACCAACACCCCGCGAGTGAAGACTCCTGATTTCCCTATCTGATCAATTCCAAGATTCGTAAAGCCTTTTCCTTCCNGGTTATCAAATGGGTAGCCNTTATACATTTTGCCCTTGTAGGCAAAGTGGTTAATACCGTCCAAATGCGAATGCCCNAAACCGTGGTAATCGATCTTATAAACATCTCCGGCNGCCTGGGCTGCCTCTTCTGGATTCAAACCCATTTCCTCCAATTCGGCGCCTCCNAAGATNAAGCTTTCATGGACGAAAGGCTTTTGATTCACCTGATCGGATACGGTATTGAGCGGGAGAGCCAAAGATACTGATTCACCTTCACTTACTAGGCCAGCAGCGTCGATACGTTTCTGAGCTGAGATCGTATTAAGAGTCCCTAGCTGGTCATCCTTACCCCAACGGCCCCAATTCGATACCTCTGTCATCAGCGAATCAAATTCCGCCTGACTCATCGGAGCCGGAGGGCCCACAGAAAAACCATTAGAAGATAAAAATACTACGGCAAGAAAGGTTAATAGCCTCAACATTAGATTTCCCTGTTTCGTTAAATAATGAACGTCTAATCTGTCATATCAGTGCATATTTTCAAGAGAATAATTCTNTNTCTTTAATTAGAAAAAAGTTGCCATAACAAGCAAAANCACTACAGTGTTAACAAAGAGTNTTTTTGAGGAGAGGAACTATGAGCTTAACTGGTCAGTGCCTTTGCGGCATCATNACATACGAACTNAANAANCCNCCTNNNATGACTGGAGTNTGTCANTGCAANAACTGTCAGNGACAGGCNGGNNCAGCNTTTTCNACTCTTGCGGGAGTTGCGAAAACAGACTTCGTTCTNANACTCAGGNNAAATGAANNTTTANAAAGACTCNGANACCGATACNGGGAACACNGTCGAGCGNCATTTTTGTGCTGAATGCGGCTCTCCAATCTACTCAGCCGTACCTGACTCTCCGGACGTACTGTTCATTAAGAC
>PBUF01000023.1 GCA_002727775.1 Gammaproteobacteria bacterium | reverse complement strand
AGGCGACAGACACCATGTATTTTTTCTCTGGCATAGGAGTTAACTCTTAAATAGCTCGCTATAGGACCAAGACCTAAATATTCGCATAATATATATTATGTTAAATTAAGCATGTACCCAGAAGTCTCCGTTATACTTTCAACGGATGAAAGATAGTTGCGCAGTAATTAAGCCGTCCACCTCTTCCGATTCAATATTGGCGGAACTAATCCTTATCGAGTTGTTTTCTCTCAATTGCAGAGCCCATCTCAAAACTACACTAAATCTTTGGTCTTCCAAGTAAACGACAACAGCGTCATCTGACTCCGGTTGAAGTCGACTCAGTTGAATTTTGTTCAAGTTGGCGGTCCGTGTGATTATAGGAACGATTGCCGTGTTTGTAGTACTGGTCTTGTTGAAATCACTTTTTGTTTGCACGAGCTCATTAGTATTATTTTTGATAGTTGTTAATAGCGAATACATAAGCCTTTCAGAGCTTTTCTGCTGGGTATGCCAATTGAGTAAAGGCTGAAGAATAATAGCCCAAACAAAGGTCAACAAAACCAGAATTGCCACAAATTTGATTATCGTTTGATCTCTGGTCGTGTGTGATAGATACCAATTACTGATACCGGCACCTACCCCGGTATCAGCAAATTTATACTTCGAAAAATCAATCATTTAGTGCTATCTTTTATTCTGAGTCTAGCTCTTACTTTGCCCTGTTCTTCTTCTGCATTATTCGTTTCCAATTGTAAATTGAACTTTAAAAGATTCTGCTTAAGTACGTCGAGAGCGTCATAATTTTCTAAAAATGAAATCAGTACTAATTCCTGGGTATCAGCATTNTAGCTAAAATTGATGATAGAACTGTTTTTTGGGAAAGTTCTTGAAACAATGTCTATCCGATCCAGAAAGTCTAAAGAAGAGTCGTCATTAAGTGTCCGATTTAGTTTNGCATTGACCCTTCTNAGAAGAGCGTTGTTCGTTATTGGTTTGGATTCATCAGGAAATATCGATAGATANGCTTTNAAAGCTTCTTCGCTATAGTCGTTTGANCTGTATCCTGCCCAGATTCCCTCTGTAAGAAAGAAACCGGNGACTATCAGNAAGCATATGCCCGCAACCTTCAATAGCGAANTAACCTCNCCGCTTGTGGATNTTCTTGGAGCCGCAACCTTAAATTCTCCTTGCAGCAAATTCAGACAATTTTTTTCGTTAAATTGACCTAATAAAGAGACCCATTCTTTGGCGTCTGTTTGTTGCCCTGGNCCGGAGAGCTCTACTTTTTGCTCAAGTTCGCTTAGCTCAAGCTCAGACAAAGAGTAATTGTCTTGATAAATCGTCGAGTATTCTTCGTTTAAGCTATTTAAGGCCNTAATTAAGTTGGATTGATTGACTTGAATAGCGCTTTGAGGCGTTTTCAATAATACATCGTCANCTATAAGAAAAATATTTGCTGTNTTNTCTAATTCTCGTAACAAGTCGGAAAGTAGAATTACTCGGGTAGCAGTAATTCCACAAAAATCCAAAAATTTGAGGCATTTGGACAAAATTGATTTNTCGATTAGATGGCAAAGTGTAGGTTGCCCTACCCTAACTTTTTCAGTNGCTATGTGGAGATTTTCGACATCGGAAGAAACAAATTCCTCAGCCAAAAAAGGTAGTGCTTTTGTGATTTGCGCAGCATTTCGGCCTGGAACATTAAAGGACGTCACCACTGACCAGTCGTTTGGAAGCAATATCGTTATCTGATAATCGGTAGNCCATTTATTGTTAAGATCCGATAAATCCATGAGCCCACGGGCATCCGTATTACCGCTGCCGATCAATGTCTTTGTATTGTCTAGTATCGCCCAGTCTATCAGCACTTCAAAAGATTCTTCTTTNTTAGGCTCTGGAACAGAAACAAATTTAATAAATAGATGTCTCATCAAATACTTTGGATTTCAGTCTCGATTTGAATTTTTGATGTAAAGAGTNTACCAAAATCTCGTTTTAGAATTGAGATCTTTCCATCCTTGGGATTTCTATAGATTAATGAGGATAAGGAAACNNGGGTATTNCCAACCTTTGCTTGAGCGCTCATCTCGAAATACATGCTGCTAGTAGTTATTTTACCCAGCGATTTCTGAAACTTCGGAAAAGACTGAACAAATTGTTCCGGACTTTCAAATGCTCTTTGTGTTTCTGTTAACGTCACCAGTTCTGAAACCGATGCGTTTTCTGATAATACTTGTAAAACCTCAGCAGGTGCCGTGTTGACATTGATTCGAGAATTNGAATCGGGCACCAAGCACGCATATTGACTNAGTGCAGACAGATGTTCCGCNCTGATTGATTTCAACAGCATTAATTCTGAAAAGTTGATCACTATCCGGTTTGGGGTTCTGTAGGGTATTTGATTTGAGGCGTAATCCATGTCTTCCGCGCCTAGGCCCTTAACTTCAGAGTCCTTGTCGATCCANTCTCTCCAAAGATCCTCTATTTCAGTGGGTAAGCCCAGGGTCANTAACAGNTTATTTACCGTTTTTACGGATTCTTTGCTGGTTTCAGACAGCACATTGTTCAGATTCACGCAGGCGTTTAGGTCATTGACGTGAATTTCCAAGAAGCCACCTTCATCTAATTCAAATGGCATAATGTTGCTCGCCCAGATTTCTCCTAGGTGATCGATTTTGCTACCAGTCGTCAAGTAATCGTTGTAGAGCGCTTCTTTAGCCATAGACTCAGCCCCGAATAAGTACTGGATAGCTTGATCATGTTCAAAAGTGTTGGCATGCCTACTTACAACGATATTGTGGTTGCTGGTTAGCCGACCCGTAACCGCAACTAATACGAAGATGACCAGCAAAACACTTACCAGCGCTAAACCCGATTGATTCTTTCGTATATTAAATGGCAAAGGGTAATTCCCAAATTCGTTCGACGAAGTATTCGGGCTCTATCTCAATNCGGACCACTANAGCTACTATGCGATCAAGTGGGTCATTTGGGTTTTTATTGCCNCTAGCCCATGTCATATGTTCGTTGCCTCTCGCATCAACTGCGTAAAATTCGGCTCTTTCGATNCCCTCCAGCAAAGTTTGATAGTTTGGTTCAGATATGGTNGCGCGATCCAGCTCGTTCCAATATCCTCTGATTAATTTCTTGTCTTGCCAAATATACGCGACTCTTTGAACTTCCGAACGAGCATAGCTCAGCGGATTTCTCCAGCCGGCCCTAGTTAANTCCAGTGTNCCGTCTAGACCAATTAAAAATGACNCTCTGGTTTCGCCATAGCCATCTCTTATCGGGCGATCAACAAATTGCAAGATATCTCTTTGGAGAATCTGCATTCCTCTATGCAATTCCTGAAGGCGTTCNCCTTTCAGGCTCAAGGCTTTGTGAGAAGATAGGGTCTGGGTTAAAAGTTGACCACTAACAACTCCTATAATCCCAAATATAAAAAGGGCTACCANTATTTCAATCAGAGTGAAGCCTGAAATATTTCTTTTCATTCAATTGGCTCCAATGAACGCTATCGTTCNATCGAAAGGTCCGACTAAGTCACCTGTTTTGTCTAGTTGATAAACTTTGACTTCAACTCGTTTTAGCGTTGGGATTTGAGTATCGTGGATTTTTGTTTGTAGTTCCCAATCCCGATTACCCATATATGCTCGAGAATACTCGCTTCCCTCCTTTAATGATTGGGTGTCGTTATATTTGCGAAGACGAATACGATAGANATGGTTTTGAGCAACCCAGTGTGCGACAGTTCGTCGCTCGAGTGAAAAAGTTTGTTGTGCTACGTTTCCTATAGCAGAAGAGATAGAAATACCAACGACAGCGATTACAACCATTGCGATAAGCATTTCTATTAAAGTAAATCCCTTCATTATATTTCTGAATAATCTATCTTCGTTTGTGATATTCCATCAGAGGAAAGTAACCACATCTGTTGTGCGCTAGCNAATGGNCGNATCTCGATTTGAAATGGGGAGACCTCCCCACTAGAAAAAATAATTAANTTAGGTAAATCTTTGCTCTCATAGCGAATTGGTAACGANTGATTTTCAACATTTAAAGCAATAGATGCTTTGTCAGAAAAGCGGAATTCCTTAAAGGGCGAGACACCGAGAGGAATCCACCGTTGATTTAACACATCAAGCGTAGAGAAGGTTATTGAATCTGAGTCGATTTCTAACCCCCATTCTTGATTTTCTTGTACCGCCTTGTCTCTAGCGAGTTCAATCTTATTCTGCAGATCCTCAGCCAAATTCTGTATTTTTTGTCTTTGGCTCACACCAAAATAATCGGGTAAAACCAAACTCATCGTTATCGCTATCAGAGCAACAACGATGAGTACTTCTATTAGGGTAAAGCCTTCGGCTAGATCTTTTTTATACACANCATTTATAGATCATTTAGGCGAATATCAGCGTCAAACCCCTCGCCTCCTTCTTGACCGTCTGCACCTAAGCTAATTANGGAGTAAGAGCTGCCAGTTTTTTCATAAAGGTAGGGCGATCCCCACGGATCAGTAGGAAGTTTTTTCAAGTAACCTTCAGGATTCCAGTTTTTGGGCTCTGGAAAGCCTGATGGTCTATCGACTAGCGATTCCAGTCCTTGTTCACTAGATGGATATTGGAAATTATCCAGTCGATAAATCTCTAAAGTTTGGGACAAGGCTCGNAAGTCCGTTTGAGCNGCTTGAACTCTNGCCGTATCCGGCCTTGAAAGAATATTCGGCACAACGACCGCGCCTAAAATACCCAATATTACGACAACGATTAATATCTCGATTAATGTGAAGCCCGACATTGTTTTGTNCATTAGATTTCCTTTTTAAATCAAATTAAACGATTTGATTCATGCTTAAAATTGGCAGCAATACGGCCATCACGATAAATAAGACGGTGCCGCCCATAATAATCATCATTGCCGGTTCAAANAGTTTTACTAACGTTGAGACAAGCCTCTCAACCTCTGCTTGCTGATATTCCGCTANTCGCGCGAGCATTTGATCAAGCTCGCCGCTTTNCTCGCCNCTCCCAATCATNTGCATCATCATTGGAGGNAAATGACTGATGTTCTCGAGACTTTCCCTTAAGCTTTTGCCTTCGACGACATCTTGAGTTGCCGTGCGCAAATCCNTTTGTAATGCTTTATTNGCAACTACTTCGCTAGCAATTTTCATTGCATCGACCAAGGGGATGCCGGATTTCGTCAAAATAGATAGTGTATTTGAGAATCTAGCAGAATTAGAGCTGCGGATTATTTTTCCTATTATAGGTAAAGAAAACTTGTAAGCATCCCAGATTAACCGAACTTTTTCCCGATTTAATATTCCTCTAATAAACAGACTCAAAGCTAATATGCCGCAGAGCAGAACCCACCAGAAACTTTTCAATAATTCGGTAACTGAAATTAAAAGTGTAGTCGCCCACGGAAGTGTTTGGCCTGTATTTTCGATTACATCAATCATGTCTGGGAGCACATACACCATCAAAGCTCCAACAATAACGAATGCGACGATCAGCAGAATAATGGGGTACATTAAAGCCATCTCTACATTTCTGTATGATTCATGCTCGCGTTCTAGATAATTTGAAAGATTGTCTAGAACNTGGTCTAAAAAACCTGATTGTTCTCCTGCNGCGACAGAAGAACAGTATAGATTCGAAAAACTACTAGGATATTCTAGAAGACTTTGAGCTAGCGAGTTGCCCTCTAAGACCCGACTCCTAATCCCCATTATTAACGCTTTATTACTTTGCTTTTCGTTCTGCTGAGCAATGGCATTCAAGGATTCTTCGATCGGCATGCTTGATGCCAATAACGTTGACAACTGCCGAGTAAAAAGAACTCGGTCCAGAGCTTTTAACTTGGGCGTAAATAAAGAGAAACCGTGTTGATTAGAGCCTTTATCAAATTGTTTATTACTAGGCTCTACCTGCATTGGGGTAAGCGCTTGGTCTCTGAGCGTTTGTCTCAACTGGCGCGCGCTGTCTGCCTCCAAGATACCTTTTATCTCTTTCCCTTGAGGGTTGAGCGCAACGTATTGAAAGGCTGGCAAGATTAATTCCTCTGGTTATTCTTCGAGAGTAACCCGAAGTACTTCCTGAACAGTGGTTATGCCCTCTAAGATCTTTTGTTTTCCATCTTCTCTTATATTGGGGGCCTTTGAACGCGCGTATGAGGACAACTCTTGCTCACTNAGCTGATCGTGGATCATCTTTCGCATTTTTTCGTCGATATTTACAAGCTCGTAAATACCTGTTCGTCCGCTGTAACCCGTCATCGCACAGTTCTCGCATCCGGGCGCCTCAAAAACTGTTGCTTGAGTATCTTTTAGAAACGCGAGCTCCTCAGGAGTTGCCGCCCTTTGTACCTTGCATGAATCACAGAGCCTTCGAACCAGACGTTGGGCTAGAATACCTGTTAGAGATGATGACAATAAGAATGGTTCTACTCCCATATCCATCAGTCTTGCGATTGCTCCAACTGCAGTATTCGTGTGTAAGGTAGACATGACTAAATGCCCAGTTAAGCTCGCTTGTACTGCGATTTCGGCTGTCTCTAAATCTCTTATTTCTCCCACCATAACTACATCCGGATCCTGACGAAGTATTGCTCTCAAACCCCGTGCAAATGTCATATCTGCCTTATTGTTTACCTGTGTCTGACCTATGCCGCTCAGCTGATATTCAATGGGGTCTTCCACAGTCAATATGTTGATTGTCTTTGTGCTTAACTCTGAAAGCGACGCATACAANGTGGTCGTTTTTCCTGACCCAGTTGGNCCTGTAACCAGGAATATGCCGTGGGGTCTATGAACAATACTTTGGAGCTTCCCTAAAGAATTAGAGTCCATTCCTAGGTTTTCTAGATTAAGTCTTCCGGCTTGTTTGTCCAATAACCTCATCACCACGCGCTCGCTGTTATTGGATGGNAAGGTGCTCACTCTGACATCGACTTCTCTACCTCCGATTTTGAGAGAGATTCTTCCATCTTGGGGCACCCTCCTNTCAGCTATATCNAGCTTCGCCATCACCTTAATTCTAGAGATTAGNAGAGGCGCTAATTCGCGCTTAGGCTTAACAATTTCGCGCATAACTCCNTCNATACGAAANCGCACTATCAATTCTTTTTCAAAAGTTTCGATNTGTATATCAGATGCGTTTTCCCGAATGGCTTCTGTGATAACCGCGTTGATAAGTCGAATAATTGGAGCGTCATCTTCTCGTCCGAGAAGATCTTCGTCTTCAGGCACAGAATCCGCTATCGAGACAAGGTCTAATTCTTCTCCCAAATCTTCGACGATTTGCTTAGCTTCAGATGAGTCTCTCGAATAAGCACTGGAAATGAAATCATCAAATTCTGCGGCTTCCATGTATTCAATGACTATCTCGTTTCTGGCAACNCGATGAAGTTCCGCAAGAACTTTAAATGGTAGCTGGTTTTTGCACCTTACCTTGCTACTTTCAGAGTCCTCACTGAGGACTACACTAAAACGATTGGCGTAACTAAAAGGTAAGCCATTTGTAACCTCTTTTTCGATAATCGTTTCGCTCAATGTTAGTGTATGCTTAATTGGACTTTGAAATTATAAACCTTTANACAGAAAATATTAGCTATCGGTTTTAGTTAATTAAGCTCNTATTTTCTTTTAAATGCCGACATTTTTTAATTAGGGACAGTATCNATTGGAATTTCTAGGAAAACATATCTTATCGGTTGATCAATTTGATAGAAACGCAACTGAACAAGTATTTGCCGTCGCAGAGGAAATGCAAGTTTATGCGGAAAGGAAAAGAATTACTCGCGTCCTAGAAGGAGCGATACTGTCTAATATGTTTTTTGAACCAAGCACTAGAACAAGGGTGTCTTTTGGTTCGGCCTTTAATCTTCTTGGCGGAGAGGTGCGCGAAACCACTGAGGTTAAAGACTCTTCGCTAGCCAAGGGCGAGTCTCTCTACGACACCGCTCGAGTGCTTTCAGGATACAGCGACATAATTGTCATGAGGCATCCTGAGGAAGGAAGCGTGTCAGAGTTCTCCGAAGCGAGCAGAGTACCCGTAATAAATGGTGGAGACGGAGCCAACGAACATCCGAGTCAAGCGTTGCTTGATCTATACACGATGAAAAAAGAATTGGGCACTAAGGAAAAGGGGCTAGACGGTCTTAGAATAGCCCTGATTGGCGACTTAAAAAACGGCCGAGCCGTCCATTCTTTGTGCAAGCTACTGTCTCATTATCAGCGTATCACCTTTAATCTCATAGCTCCGCAAGAACTCGAGTTATCTGATGAAATAGAAACTGCCCTTATAGCGAAGGGCCATACAATTAAAAAGCACGTTCGTCTTGAGGAAGGCATTAAAGACGTCGAAATAATTTATGTTACACGCACGCAGGAAGAAAGGTTTGCCTCTCAAGAGGATGCAGATAGATACAAAGGGCTATTTAGACTCAATCAATCAATTTATACAGAGCATTGCGCGCCGAACACTGTAATCATGCACCCTCTTCCTCGTGACTCTAGAAAAGATGCGCAGGAACTTGATATCGACATGAATGAGAACCCTAATCTAGCCATTTTTCGCCAGGCTGATAACGGAGTTGTTATCAGAATGGCTTTATTTGCTCTCGTACTCGGAGTTGTTGAAGAGGTTCACAATCATTCGCAGCCGGTAACTTGGTTTAGCTCTCGACTTTAATAGAGTGATTAACTTCTTTTGCGAGGTTTTTTAGGCACCTTCGGAAGATTATCTCGCCACGCTTTTGGCGCACTCTTATATCCACGACAGGCCGCCAGGTATTTGGTGGCTTCGTTCCATGCTTTTGCATCTCCAAGTTTTCGAACCGAAAATTCTCGCACTTTACTCTTTCCGTTCACCTGAACCTGCACTCTAAAGGCTGGTGAAGGTCTAAATACAATGTTAATCCCACGTACACCAGTCGAGTGCTTTTTGTCCGTCACCGCTTCTCGCGTTCGCTTAGCTTTGGCAGATTCCTGTTTTGCCGCCCATTTGTTGTCTAGATCCTTGGCCTGCTTTAGCACTTCTTTTTGTTTTGTCTTGCTTAAACCGATGAGGCTAAAGTACTCCTGCTCCAAGGTTCCATTTATACTTCTAGCAACCCTGAGCAACTTTCCATCATTCAATTGGTATACGGCCACCTATTTATACTCCTACTATGTAATATTGATTTATGACCAGAACTAGATTTGATTCTCTAGTTCCGGCAACGCGGTAAACAGGTCTGCTACAAGGCCATAGTCTGCGACCTGGAAAATGGGTGCATCTTCGTCTTTATTAATAGCAACGATTACCTTGCTATCTTTCATTCCTGCCAGGTGCTGAATGGCTCCTGAGATGCCTACTGCTATGTATAGATCCGGGGCAACAATTTTGCCTGTTTGGCCAACCTGCATGTCATTGGGTACAAACCCAGCGTCTACTGCAGCTCGGGAAGCTCCTATAGCAGCTCCCAATTTATCGGCTATCCCCTCGAGCAATGAGAAATTATCGCCATTCTGCATACCTCTCCCACCCGAGATTATTACTTCAGCTGAGGTTAGTTCCGGACGCTCCGATTTCGCGATCTCTTCCTTAATGAAACTTGACACGCCAGCGTCAGTAACAATATCGGAGCTTTCTATTGATGCGCTTCCTCCCTCGGATGCGGCTGGATCAAAGGCAGTTCCTCTGACCGATATTACCTTCACAGCGTCCGAAGATTTCACAGTTGCTATTGCGTTTCCTGCGTATATCGGCCGTTTAAAAGTGTCTGCTCCTTCAACGGCTACAATATCGGAAATTTGAGCTACTCCTAAGTTTGCAGCAACTCTAGGTAGAAAGTTTTTTCCAGTGGTTGTATGTGCTGACAGGATGTGGCTATAACCAGAAGCCACTTCTACCACTAAAGATGCAATGTTTTCTGCCAATTGGTGTTCGTATGCTGAATTGTCAGCCTTAATCACCTTGTTAATTCCTGGAATAGCCGCGGCTTGCTCTGCAACCGAGTCTAAGCCGGATCCCGCGACTAAGATGTCAAGATCACCGCCAATGGCTTGCGCGGCGGCTACTGTGACTAATGTAGGAGTTTTTAACTCTGTATTATCATGTTCAGCTATAACTAAAATGCTCATCCAATCACCTTTGCTTCATTCTTAAGTTTGTCCACGAGCTCTTCGACNCTCTCTACCTTNATTCCTGCTTGTCGTTCTGCAGGTGGTTCNACCGACAGAATTTCAAGNGTTGGGGTCATNTCTACACCGAGTTCCGATGGCGATANAACGTCCAGNGG
The DNA here is from genome assembly GCA_002727775.1 of Gammaproteobacteria bacterium. Taxonomy (GTDB): domain Bacteria; phylum Pseudomonadota; class Gammaproteobacteria; order Pseudomonadales; family Azotimanducaceae; genus UBA4421. Next base: position 11,933 of record PBUF01000023.1, on the reverse strand, counting down.
CTTTTTCTTCGCTTTCATTATGTTCGGNAAAGAAGCATATCGTGGTTCATTTAATCTCAAATCNGTGGTAACAATNGCAGGNAAATTGATCTTGATGGTTTGTAANCCGCCGTCGATCTCTCTTGTAACTTGAGCTGCGCCCTCTTCTAGATTNAATTCNGAAGCAAAGGTCGCCTGAGANAAACCNGATAGTGCAGCGAACATCTGNCCGGTTTGTGTATTGTCACCGTCGATACTTTGCTTCCCAAAAATTATGAGATCAGCTTGTTCTTTGTCTTGTACCGCCTTAAGAGCGCGTGCGATNGCGAGAGGTTGCGCATCAGCTTCCGTTTCAACAAGNATTGCTCTGTCAGCTCCTAAGGCTAAGCANGTTCTTAACTGTTCTTGAGATGAGGCTCCGCCCACGGTCACAGCTACTACTTCTTCTGCTTTGCCAGCCTCCTTCAAACGTACAGCTTCCTCTATTGCAATCTCACAAAATGGGTTAACTGACATTTTTACGTTGTTCAGATCTACTCCGCTGTTGTCAGGTTTTACCCTCACTTTTACGTTGTAGTCCACTACTCTCTTTATAGGTACAAGTACTTTCATAAGCTAATCGCTCCTTGCTTTGGCTTGTAATTCTGTGTCGACAAAAATGGTATGCCCCATTTTCACTAGGGCCTTCGAAAAAAAAGAGATCGAAGACTGCTGTAACGAGAAGAATGTTTATTTCAGGGCGCGTATTGTCGCTTTGCTAACTATTAAGGTCAAGAAAAGTCACAAAAAGGGTTATAATTATGTTCAAAAGTAGAGGTTTAAGGTCTTTGTAAATGGAAAATGAAGCGCAAAGAGAGTCAATGGAATTCGACGTGGTGATTGTTGGTGGTGGCCCGTCGGGTTTATCTTCCGCATGTCGTTTGATGCAGCTGGCTGAAGAGAATGGAACCGAAATTTCGGTATGCCTAGTGGAAAAGGGGTCGGAAATCGGCGCTCATATTCTGTCTGGAGCCGTATTCGAACCAACAGCTCTAAATGAATTGTTTCCCGATTGGGAGGAACGAGGCGCTCCGCTGGACAACCCGGTAACGGAAGACCTGATGTATGTCATGGTCAATGAAGTTAATAGAATCAAGCTTCCTAGCTATGCCATACCAGCAGACGCCCATAACGAAGGTAATTTTGCGCTGAGTTTGGGAAACCTTTGTCGTTGGTTAGGCGAACAGGCCGAATCAATGGGCGTGAATATTTTTCCTGGCTTTGCCGCTTCTGAAATACTTTACAACGATGAGGGCGCGGTGCGAGGTATCGCAACCGGAGACATGGGAATAGGGTTGGATGGAGAGAAGAAAGGCAGCTACACCCCCGGTTACGAGCTCTTAGCGAAATATACGATCTTTGCCGAGGGCTGTAGAGGCCATCTTGGCAAACAAATCATANGAAAGTTTGATTTAGATGCAAATTCTGGAACTCAACATTATGGNATAGGATTCAAAGAGTTATGGAGTATATCTCCGGAAAAACACGAGCAAGGCAAAGTGCTTCATTCTATTGGCTGGCCTCTTGGGTTCACACCGTCAGCGACGGGCGGCTCCTACCTCTATCATTTACCCGATAACCAAGTTGCTCTCGGTTTAATCGTCGATCTCAGTTATAAAAATCCTCATCTATCGCCATATGACGAGATGCAGCGCTGGAAACACCACCCTTTGATTTCAGAGGTTTTGGAGGGGGGAGAACGTATATCTTATGGGGCTAGAGCCCTTGTAAAAGGGGGTTTACAGGCGCTCACGGCTAATGCTTTTGCTGGTGGTTTAATAGTTGGCGACGATTCTGGCTTTCTTAATCCGCTAAAAATAAAAGGCAGTCACACGGCGATGAAGAGCGGAATGCTAGGTGCGGAAGCAGTTTTCGAAGAGCTAGTGTTGGGAAATTCCGCAACTACGCCCTCCACTTTCGAAGAAAAATTTAAGTCGTCTTGGCTATTCGATGAGCTCCATCGGGCTCGTAATTTTGGGCCTATGGCTCATAAACTTGGTACTTTGTTTGGTGGCGTCTACTCATCGATTGAGCGTTTTATTAGGCCAATCGCTCGTTGGACTTTTTCGGACCCTACCCCTGATTATGCGACATTGAAGGAAGCCAGTACGGTTGCAAAAATAGAGTATCCGAAACCGGATGGCGTCATTTCTTTCGATAAATTGTCCTCAGTATTTCTATCAAATACCTATCATGAGGAAGACCAACCGTGTCATTTGACTTTGGAAGACCCTGATATTCCAATTTCGATTAACTTGCCGAANTATGATGAGCCAGCTCAAAGATACTGCCCAGCTGGTGTATATGAGGTGCTAGAAGAAGAAAANGGTGAACCAAAGTTTCAAATCAACGCCCAAAATTGCGTGCATTGTAAAACCTGTGACATAAAAGACCCCGCGCAAAACATAACTTGGGTAGTTCCAGAAGGAGCAGGCGGACCAAATTANCCAAACATGTAATCAAGTTATGTGATTGGGCCTAAGGAGAAAGAAGAACCCGAACTATAAATTATGAGTTGATCGTTTTTTTCAACTCCGTAGTCAATGAGGTGATAGAACGCATTTCTGGTCANTAACGCGTTCAACCCAGAGCGCACGTGGATGTAAGGTTTNCCTTCTGCCACCCAAAGGATGTGCTCTTTATTCAAGACGACNAGGTCACCAACNTTGGTTTCGAAGATGATGTCTGTCTCAGGTGGCTCCCCNCGAACTTGAAAGCTAACGGCAACAAAGGGAGCGTCTTCGACCTCAATCNTNAGTTTCTGAACAGGTGTTACTAGAAAATANCTGTTTTCTTCTTTCACTAATATCGTCGAAAAAAGCTGCACAAGTTCTTTTCGTTTTATTTCGCCACCTTCATGAACCCAGGTTCCGTCTCTAGATATTTTTATGTCGATGGCGCCAAGGTTCTTAGGCTTCCATGTTTCAACAGGAGGTAGTTTCTTGTTGCGCTGCTGTTCGAGTAGTTCGTCAAACNGCGAATCTATTTCAGTCAATACAGGTCACCAATTTATTTTTCGAGAAGCGTTAACCNCCGATAAACTTCATAACNGTGGNTTCTCCGCGAAANCTAGTTTGCTGCTTTGTAGCAATAGCAAGCCCNAAAATCTCNGTCATTTCTTCTACAGCTTTCTCTCTTGGAAGGCTTAGTAANTTCCTAATATCGTGTGACTTAGAACTAGACAGACAACCATAAATTCTTGCGTTTGCGGATAATCTGAGACGATTACAGCCACCACAAAAAGGTTCGCTTTCATTAGCAATGATTCCAAACCGACCTCTATTCTCCACACAATATCTAATTGCAGTCGAGTCTTTGGGAGATTCTAGTTGTTTAAAATCGTATTTATCCCCAATAACCCGCAATATATCGTGCAGTCCGAAAAACTGAGCGTCAAACTCTCGGCTATGCTGTAGGTGCCCCATCTTCATTAGTTCAATAAATCGAAGTTCTATGTTATTGTCCAAGCAGTAGTCGAGCATTTGCAGTATCTGCTGATCGTTGTGCCCGCGCATCGGAACCATGTTTACCTTGATTGTTATTCCCCTCTTCTGGAGCATTGAAATACCTGTCAAAACAGTATCTAAATCACCAGATCTTGATATTTTTCTGAAATAATTTTCGTCCAAGGTGTCCAAGCTAACGTTGATTCGTTTAATTCCACTGCTCGCTATNACNTCGATTTTGCGAGGTAACAGTTGACCGTTTGTGGTGATAGAAACATCATCCAGCTCGAATTCCTGAATTTGATTAACCACNAGGTCAAATTTAGGACTTAATAATGGCTCCCCACCAGTCAACCTGACTTTATTTATCCCCGCGGTTTCAATCAAAAGCGAAATCGCCGTTATGGTCTCTTCACCACTCATTTCATCGGCAGCTGCCAGTAATCGTTTTCCATTAGGCACACAGTAAGTGCAAGCATAATTGCATGCGGCAGTCAGACTTACTCTGAGATTGCGAAAATTTCGTCCAAATCTATCGCTTATCAATGCCACTTTCCTTTGAGAATCGATTCTTTCATTTCATGGATTCTACGAGTTTATCCACAAAGTTCTTGGCCCAGAAAATTCTATTGGAGCCTTTTATTAAGATTTTGTCGCCCGGTTTCGCATAGGCTTCTACCTCTGCAATCAGGTCAGTATTTGCTTCTGGAAACCAGCCAGAACTATCAGTCTCTTTAAACCCCTCACCTACGAGAAACACTTTATCAAAAGCGGAGAAGACTTTAGCCATCTTTTTGTGCTCGCTCGCTGTGATGTTCCCTAGCTCAAGCATCTCCCCTAATACGGCGATTTTTCGCCCTGGTGACTTATCCTGCGTCATGAACGTGAGAGCGGCTAACATGCTTTCAGGGTTAGCATTGTAGCTGTCGTCGACGATCGTTATGCCTGACACTTTGGTTTCGTTGCCCCTTCCNTGGGGTATGGCTTCTTCTGTGAGTTCCAGGGAACCAGATATATCTAGACCGAGTAGTTTTTGTGCCAACAACACCGCGCTCATAGTGAGGGCCCGATGCTGCCCTCCTCCGGGTATGTTGGCGGTTAACTTCTCGCCTAAAAGATTCAGGTGCATGGTGCCGTCGCTCACCGAAAGAATTCTCGAATGACTTTCAGAAGAATTTCCAAAAAAGTAAGAGCCTTGGGGCGCATAGGGTTTCAATTTCTCGTCGCAAACGAACAACGCCTCAGTTTTGTCCGGATTTGAGATACTGAATTTTTCATTTCTTAACTGTTCTAGTGAATCGAAATTGCCAATGTGAGCTTGATGAACGTTAAGCAGCACAGCTAAATCTGGATCAACAATTTCTCTAAGAGGCGATATTTCCCCAGCATGATTGGTACCTATCTCAAAGATAAAAGGTCCTCTTGAGTGATGAGGAGCATTGGCTAGAGACAGTGGAACACCAATATGGTTATTAAAGCTAGCTGGTGATCCGTAACCACCTGATCCTCGAACGAAAAAGTTTTTGAACGTGGTCTTACCACTACTGCCGGTCACGGCTGCGACAGGGTCAGATAATTTGGTGCGAGCCTTTCGAGCAATGGTCCATAAGGCATCGTAAGTGTCAGCTACTCTGTATGTGGCTAGTTTAGATTTGACGGCTTGTTCTACAATACAAGCTGTAGCGCCTCTGTTTTTAGCATCTTCAACGTAATCATGTCCGTTTCTATCACTGATCCGGCTTGGATTGAATCGAGGACCAGGGTCTCCCGATAGGGCTACAAAGAGATCTCCCTCTTCGGCTTCTCTGCTNTCGATAATGACNCGGTGGATATTCTGNANTGGCNCCGATGATTTTGTATTCAACAGCTGGGTAAGCTCATCTNCAGTCCAAAGGACTTGCTTGCTTTCATTCATCGAATTCACGCTAATTCACAATCTCGTCTATACTGGNCTGNANAATAAACTCGCCACCAACAAAGGATGAATCATGGCCAGCGCTGAATCTGAAGGCATTTTTTCCCGGATCGGAACAGTAATCACAAAGACACGCAATTTTGTCTTGAATACGTTGTTCGTGATCATCTTGATAGCGATCATCGCAAGTTTTTTTACCTCTTCAGGTTCTGCGCCAGTACCGGACAAAGGCGCGTTGGTTATAGACCCCAGAGGCATTCTAGTGGAAGAACGCACCTTCTCAAATCCCCTCGATNATCTCTGGAATTTTAATTATGACATCCTAGAGGCTGAACTTGGAGAGATTACTCGAGCAATAGAATTAGCAGAGAACGATTCGCAAATCGAGATGATTATTCTTGATCTAGAGGGTCTTGGTAATATTTCCTTNGCCCAGGGCGATAGAATTATTGANGCTCTTCTNCANTTTAAGAACTCGGANAAGANGATTGCCTCCTATGCNAANNGCTANNTGCANAGCCANTATTATGTATCNAGNGTTGCNGANGAGCTTTATTTGAATCCTATGGGCAGCCTCNTGATNGATGGCTTCGGAGGNAGTAACCTTTATTTTAAAGACTTTCTCGATCGATACGGATTTGAAGCGCACGTTTATCGTGTAGGCGACTACAAAGAAGCAGTTGAGCCTTTCATTCGTAACGACATGTCGGAGGAATCTAAAGAGGTCAACATGCGGATGCTTGACAAACTTTGGGCTGGTTTTTCGGAAAAAATTGAAAAACACAGGAANCTGGAATCTGGTTCCATCAACCGTTATGGGGTCGGTTTTGCGGAGGAGCTCAAGAAAACAAAGGGCGATTTTGCCCGAGCAGCAATCGAAAACAACCTCGTCGATGAGTTGTTAACTTGGGACCAAGTTCGAGTAAGATTTGGAGATCGCGTTGGGTTTCAAGAAGATGAAAGCATCAACAGCATCGATTATCAGAGTTATCTCCTGTCTCAAGGTCCAGATATCAGCTTTAGCTCTGACAAAGTCGCTGTNATCAATATTCAAGGNCCGATCTTCTTAGGCAGTGAGGGAATGGGNGCGACTTCTGCAGACACGGCCATTCAACTTATTCGCGAAGCAAGACGCTCAGAAGAAGTGGTTGCAATAGTCNTAAGAGTGGACTCTCCAGGCGGAAGTGCGTTTGCATCCGAAATGATCAGACTAGAACTAGAACTTGCGCAAATCGATGGGATTCCTGTGGTGGCCTCCTTTGCTAGCGTNGCTGCATCNGGGGGGTACTGGCTATCAGCGACTTCAGACTATATTTTTGCTGAACCCAATACGGTNACNGGTTCAATCGGAGTTTTTAGTGTGCTGTTCACAGCTGAAAAAGCAGCTAGCAANNTCGGAATTCAAACTGATGGNGTTGCNACAACCCCCTTTTCACAAGTTGATCCNTTTACAAAACCGAANCCNCAATTGAGTGAAGCCNTGCAGTTGAGCGTAGAGCATGGCTANAACCANTTCGTCGAACTGGTCGCTAGAGGTAGAGGGCTNGANCGAGANCTNGTNGAGCCNATTGCGCAAGGAAAGGTTTGGTTGGGNACNGAAGCAGTTGAAAACGGACTGGCTAATGANTTAGGNAGTCTTCCGGANGCCCTAAATAAGGCAGCTCAACTTGCTCAATCTGAAAACTGGTCNCCATTATTTATGAAAAAGCCAGTCGACCCGCGAGACGCCTTTTTAGCGGAACTGCTTAAGACNGCNAGGGTTGGTTCAATCGTACCTGAAACNGTGAAAAACATTNTCAGCCTTTCNGAGCTAGATGAGTTGATATACCANGTCAAACAGAGCTCCANATTACAAGCTCTGTGTGACGTTTGCGTATCAGGGCTTAGGTGAGATTTTCTGCCAATACTGCTGNGTGATNTCCTTCACCTCTTTATGCATCANCNTGATCGCTATTAGATTTGGGATAGTCATTAACGCCACCGTAACGTAAGCAACAGTCCAAATGAACTCGGTGTCTGAAATGGTCGCCAAGAAAAAGGCTAGAACGTAAAGCAAACGATAAGGTAGTAGCCAGCGAACCCCAAAAAGGTAGGTAATCGCCCTATCGCCGTAGTAAGACCAAGCTAAGGCGGTGGAAAATGCAAATAACACTAATCCAATCGACACCGTATATTCGCCTATTACCCCCAGAAAACTTGATCTGAATGCCTCGATCGTAAGCGGGACGGTGTGAATTAAAGACTTCCCNGTNATTTTGATATCTTCTGTAACAGGCCGACCTTCTATTACCTCNAGATCNCCNGTATACGGACCGGTTTCACTAGCTATTCGNAAATCTTCAGCGATTGATCGGTTNTGAAGTAACGTTACGCTTGGAGAACTGATCTTTCCATTATCTACCTTAAGAATACCTGTAAATGGAACCACAGAGTCNTCNTCAGGCGGNAGCAAATCTAGGTGCTGNGATAAAACTCGAACATGTTCAGGGTTACTCTCTTGATACTTNCCTTCTACAANNTCAATGCTGAAACCAGAGAANTCGTTTTCAAATTTCTGACTCCANACGCCTGANGAAAGAATAACCATGCCCGTNAGAGTGCATANAATCAGAGTATCAATGAACGGTTCTAATATCGAAACCATACCCTCNGATACTGGTTCTTTAGTTTTTGCAGAGGCATGCGCGATTGGCGCTGACCCTTGACCAGCTTCGTTTGAGAACAACCCTCTGTTAACGCCCCTGTTAAAGGCATAGGCGAAGCTCGCTCCTAAAAATCCTCCTGCAGCAGCGGAGCCAGTGAAAGCTTGTTCAAATACGGAAAAGAAGGAAGGAATAACGTTTTCTATGTTATGACCCACCACCAAAAGCGCTGCGATGGCGTAGAGTACGCCCATGAATGGAACCAATGTGGCTGCGACGACTGCTATTCTTTTAATGCCGCCAACGATCACCGCTCCCAAGAGCACTGCCAGTACTAATCCTGAGATCCAATTGGGTAAATCGAAAGAAGCAGCTAGACCACTTGCTAAGCTGTTAGCCTGGGGCATGTTTCCAGACCCAAAAGAGCTTATTACCGTGGCGGCGGCAAATATCACAGCGAGCCACTTTAAATTAAGNGCNTCCTCCATGAAATTCATCGGTCCGCCNACNACTTCTCCGTTAGTATCGATCCTTCGATACTTATGNCTAACCGANACCTCGACAAACTTTGTGGTCATACCAAGAAAAGCGGTTGCCCACATCCAAAACAAAGCGGCTGGACCCCCTAAATAGATTGCAAATGCGACTCCACCNATATTCCCGGTTCCAACNGTNCCCGAGAGTGCGGTGGCTAATGCTTGAAAATGGGTAGTGTCTCCTGGGTCATCTTCAGAGCTGTGTTTGCCCCACAGCACCGACCAAGCATGGCGAAAGTAACGTATTTGAGGAAACCCCAGATAAATGGTGAAAAATAGCCCTACACCTAGAATTAGAAATGGAAAATAAACAGCTCCCCCAAGAATACTATCTAGAAACAGAATAAGGTTTTGAAAAGTGTCGATGAGAGTGGCTCCTTTGTTTTATTGAAATAGAGTTTTGTACATGACACCGTGGAGCTGATTTTGCTCCATAGTTCCCCTAACGTCTTTTGAGTTTGGTCCTGTGGCATAGGCCGCAACATCTTCTCCTGCATGGGTTTCCGCATACATTGGGACACTGGCTAACTGTCTATAATTTATATCTTTGACGTCTATCTTTGACAGATCGGGTATCGATCTTTGGTATCCAGGCCCGTTGGCATAACTGAGAGTAGTGTAGGGTTTTGACGTCGCGTCTTTCATTGTGTCTACGAGACCCAAGATAGGATTGCCTCTAGAGGGATAGCCGCTAATGGTCATCGTATGACTGTGGTCTGCGGTAACTATCATTAACGTTTTATTGATATCAACAAGTGATTTAGCAACTTTAATTGCATCTGAAAAAGCTACTGTGTCAGTTAATGCTCGGTAAGCATTGCCGGCATGATGACCATGATCTATGCGACCNGCTTCAACAAGAAGAAAAAAGTCTTTCTTGGGATCGAAAGAGAGTCTNTTTATTGCGAAGGCNGTCATTTCTGCCAAAGANGGTTCNCCNGCNGAATCTTTCGATCTATCTACTTCGAATTTAAGATGTGATGGCTCGAATAGACCTAGGAATTGGCTNTTTGACTTNGGGTTAAGGTTNGAGAAGGCCTCNAGATTCCAGACGTATTTACGNTCANTANNTTGGANTGCCCATTCNTCTATTAAATTCCTTCCNTCTGTTCTGGTTCCGTTTCTCTCGGGATATTCAGGNTCTTCNCTATCTATTGGTAANAACTGCGCCCGCCCTCCTCCTAGAATAACNTCGATTCCATCNCCAAAATCAAACTCAACTAGTTGNCNAGCAATATCTCGACACCCNTCTNCTATNGCTTGTTCNGGGAGCTCACTATTNTTCTCCCAATTTCTCTCNGGGAAATGCGCATAGGTTCCGGCNGGTGTCGCATGAGTAATTCTTGCCGTTGAGACGATGCCCGTTAGAAANCCTGCAGCTTCAGCGGCNTCTAAAAGCGTAGGTAGAGAGTTCTCAAGAGCTTGCTTACAATTTCCACGCTCCACTAATGATTTAATCCCAGAGACACCAGCACGGGTTTTTTCTCCAGTTAATATTGCGCTGATGGTGCCTGCGCTATCTGGNACTTGAGCATCAGTGTTGTATGTTTTAATCAAGGCAAGGTGCTCAAAATNCTCGAAAGACAAACTATATTCCTCACCTTGCAGTCCTTGCTGTTGGCCTGCAAAAATACGGGCGGCGGTAACAGTACTTATTCCCATGCCATCGCCCAAGAACAGAATTACGTTGTCGCTATGGGCTTGCTTCGATAGAAAAAAAATTAAAAAAAAGATCAAAATACGCATGTTCTTCCCCTCATAAAATAAGCACAACAAGANTTAAAGNCTTCTTGATACTGCGCGTAAAGTAACAAATTCTTCTGCCGCCGTCGGGTNTATACCGATCGTCGCNTCAAANTGACTCTTGGTCGCNCCTGCGATCAANGCGACNGCTANTCCCTGAATNAGTTCNCCAGCATCNCCCCCCACCATATGTATACCCAATACGGTGTCAGTACTCCTTTGTACAATCATCTTCATGAAAGAGCGCTCTTCTCGATCGGTCATCGTAAGCTTCATGGGTTTGAATTGAGACTCGTAAATATCAAGATCTCCAGCATAGCTAGCTAAGGCCTCTTCCTCCGTCAAGCCAACGGTCCCAATGTTAGGCTGACAAAATACAGCGGTAGGGATATTGTCATAGGATAGTGTTGGATAACTCTCATCTCCAAATAAGTGGTTGGCGATGCACATCCCCTCTTCTATAGCTACCGGTGTTAGCTGTATTCGATCGGTGACGTCACCAATGGCATAAATATTTTTTTGACTGGTCTGGTACTTTTCGTTTACCAAGATTTCACCCCGTTCGCCCAGTTCAACATTGGCTTGCTCCAGTCCTAGATTGCTGGTGTTCGGCTTTCGGCCCGTCGCATATAAAACCATGTCACTCGAAATCTCTTCTTCATTAGACAGAGAGAGAATTCGAGAATCCCCAGAATAGGAAATAGAATTTACTTCCGTATTAAATATTAAATCTATGTTTTTATTAACAATTTCATTTTTAACAAATTCCCGGATTGAGATATCAAAGCCCCTTAGAAACAGCGGTCCCCTATAGATTAATGTCGTCTCTACACCCAAGCCTGCAAATATCCCTGCAAATTCAACGGCTATATACCCTCCTCCCACAACGACTATCTTTTTAGGAAGCTCGGGCAGATAAAAGGCTTCATTTGAGGTGATAACCAGATCGTTACCGGGAAAATCTGGAATTGTCGGAGTGCCTCCTGAAGCCACTAGAATGTACTTGGCGGAATAGCTTTGCCCTTCAACCTCGACAGTATGCTCATCTTTTAGCACGGCTTTTCCGTGGTGAACTTTAACCCCTGCTCCATCCAATAGATTGGCGTAGATTCCATTTAAGCGTTCAATCTCTTTGGTTTTATTGTCTCTCAAGGTTGGCCAATTGAATTGATTTACTTTGTTTTCCCAACCATAGAATTTAGCATCCTGAAATTCCTCATGGAAATGGGAGCCATACACAAACAGCTTTTTAGGAACACAGCCGACGTTAACGCATGTGCCTCCAAGAAAAGTCGACTCAGCAACAGCGACTCTTGCTCCAAATTGAGCAGCCATCCGACTCGCGCGAACGCCCCCGGACCCTGCCCCAATAACATACAAATCGTAATCGTATTTCATAGTTCACTAGTAGTTATAACTGGATATTGTCGTAATTATATTAACAGCCCGTCAGATGAATTTTCATATGTCTGAAGACTTAATTTAATCCGCATTTTAACAAGTATTTTTGACGTTCATTGACTAGGCTTGACTACTGTATATATGTACAGTTATTCTGTCAGGCCGTTTTAAGAATGATGACGTGGTGACATTAGACAAAGATAACCAACTCCCCAAGCACCCCAATTTATGG
>PBUF01000022.1 GCA_002727775.1 Gammaproteobacteria bacterium | reverse complement strand
GAAGTTAAAAAAGAGTGTCTTCGTGTTTGAACGAGAATACCCTGCGACGCATCAACCAAAATCACCGCGACATCCGCGGTCGAAGCTCCCGTGACCATGTTACGGGTGTATTGTTCATGGCCAGGGGTATCTGCAACTATAAATTTCCTGCGATCGGTACCAAAAAACCGATACGCAACATCAATAGTTATACCTTGTTCTCTCTCAGCCGCTAGCCCATCAACCAACAAAGCAAAGTCAATTTCGCCTTCTTGGGTACCGTGCTTTTTTGAATCGCTCTGCAGACTTGCGACTTGATCATCAAAAATCAACTGAGCCTCATAAAGCATCCTACCTATGAGCGTACTCTTACCATCGTCGACGCTTCCACAGGTAATGAATCTGAGCAGATCCAGATCCATTTGACGATCTATGTATTCCTGTATTCGCTCAGGACTAGTTTGTAACTCAGCCATCAAAAATAACCTTCCTGCTTCTTCTTCTCCATCGAGGCCGATGAATCAGAATCAATAGCCCTGCCCTGTCTTTCGCTGGTCTTACTCTGCAGTAGCTCCAGAACGATCTCAGGGAGAGAAGTCGCCGACGAATCAATCGCTCCAGTTAGTGGATAACAGCCCAGAGTTCTAAATCGCACCAGACGTGTTCGAATCTCTTCTCCTTCGCTCATTCTCATCCGATCATCGTCCACCATGAGCAACATGCCATCACGCTCTATCACCGGCCTTTCTGCAGCAAAGTACAAAGGCACAATTTCGATCCCCTCTCTATTGATGTATTGCCAAACATCCAATTCAGTCCAATTAGAGAGAGGGAAGACTCTTATACTCTCGCCTGGATTTTTATAGCCGTTATATAAGCTCCACAATTCAGGCCGTTGATTTTTTGGGTCCCATCTATGTTGAGGATTTCTGAAAGAGAAGATTCTCTCCTTAGCACGGCTCTTCTCTTCGTCTCGTCGAGCACCACCAAATGCCACGTCAAATTTATGCATGTCCAACGCCTGCTTAAGACCTTGTGTTTTCATGATGTCAGTATGCAGTGCGCTACCATGATCAAATGGATTGATGTTCTTTTCGACGCCCTCAGGATTAACATGGACAATTAAATCCATCTTGCTTTCCGCAGCCATATAATCTCTAAAATCGTACATGGCCTGGAATTTCCAACGAGTGTCCACATGCATCAGGGGAAAGGGCGGAGAACTAGGATAGAACGCCTTACGGGCAATATGTAGCATGACCGCGCTGTCTTTACCGACGCTATATAACATCACAGGGTTTTCAGCCTGAGCGATTACCTCCCGCATGATGAAAATGCTCTCGGCCTCTAGACGATCTAAATGCGTTAGAGAAGCAGTACGCTCTTTCCTGGATTGTTCCAAACTGACTCTGCTTTGAACCGCTTGATATGCAGTCATGGCAAAAGTCATGCTCTCGCCGCCCTCACCATCCAGAGAATGTTTACCAAACTTTTCAACTAACTCGCGGCAAAAAGGTACCGCAGGTCCATCTGGCCAGATAACCGCAGAACGAGCACCAGTTAATAACGAAAGCTCGCTTAAGAATTCGACCTTTAAGCTTGAATTTGGAACAAATCGCCACCTTTTGGCTAACCTGCCATCATTGAGGACAAGGACTGATTGAGTCTCATCAATCTCCTGGATCTGTAAAACCCAGGCTTGCTCTCTCTTTTTCTTTGCCCGTTTAACAAGACTTTCGGATACCAAACCGATGAGAGGCCTTGATCTTTCGTCTCTCACCTCTCCTATCGGTTTAGCTGCCGGTAACCAGGCAAGCTCTTCAATGATTCTTTGGGTGGTTCGTTTCGTTTGGCTAACTGAGGAACTCGAAGTTATCGCTAAGTGAAAACTCTCNGCCTCCCAAAAATCTTCCGACACGGGATTGGCCAACATCCAATCAGGATAATCGGCGCTTGGATTTTGTCGCATTNTGTTAAAATAAAATAATTATGTGATTTAATCGCAATATTCTTAAATAAATCAAGATAAAGCAAATATTTTACATATTGCGACAATCTAAAACCCTGCAACCAGTCCCTCTTTTCTATGATCCGAACCCCCAACAAAGCCTTCGGCTGTTCTGACGATCAGCTGAGCTCCCCCAAAGGTGCTCTCCCGCCCGTCAAATTCCAGATCATGNCCTCTGCGGCGAAGCTGATCTGCCACCTTCTGACTAAATCCATTCTCGAGTAAAACCTTATAGTCGGCCTGGACGTGCCATCTAGGGGCATCACTCGCAGCCTGAGGGTTTTGATTATAATCGACTACTCGGCTGACCATCTGCAGATGGCCTTGGTGCTGCATGTAACCACCCATTACGCCGAAGCTCATTTTCGGGTGGCCTGCCTCTGTTAGAAATCCCGGTATTATTGTGTGATAAGGGCGCTTATTACCATCGACCACATTCGGATGAGCCGGATCTAGAACAAAACCCGATCCACGATTTTGCATCGAAATTCCTGTTCCAGGTATGACGATACCTGAACCAAAGGCCATGAAATTTGACTGAATAAACGACACCATCATACCGGATCGATCAGCGGTCGTTAGATAAACTGTGTCTTCACTATAGGGAAGCTTGACCGGTGGCAACACAGAAGCCTTTTCACCAATACTTGCAGCGGCTTTTTCGATAGATCCCGGCTCTAACAATTCTTCAGGACTGACAGTCATGGCCTTGGGATCAGCAAAGTGTTCGTTAGCGGCACGCACCGCAATCTTCATTGCTTCAATCTGCAAGTGGACCGACTCTTCGCTGTCTACGGCACCAAGCTCCTTATGATCGAGTATGCCAAGCGCAATCTGTGCCGCCAATCCCTGGCCATTGGGCGGAATCTCGTGAAGTTCACTGCCACGATAAGATTGAGAAATCGGTTTAACCCAATCGGCTGAATGGTTTTCCAGGTCTGCCTTCTCCATTAGCCCACCGCCATCCTTGGATGCGGCAATGATCCGATCAGCAATCTCACCTCGATAAAACGTCTCGCCCTCACTTTCTGCAATTAATTCCAGGGTTTTAGCCATATCTTTTCGTACAAAACGCTCTCCAGCCTCTGGAATTGGATGAAAATGCTCCTTGAATGCCTCGAAGTCCTTATAGTGGTTTTTCAACAACTTCCAATAATAGGCAGATTTAGGACCAACCAAAAATCCCTCGCGGGCATAGTGAATAGCAGATTCNAATAGATCTGCAAAAGGGAGTTTCCCGAAACGTTTTGATAAAGCTACCCAAGTGCTTACCGCTCCGGGAACCGTTACACAATCCCACCCTAAAGCCGGCATTGCNTNGCGTCCTTCAAAATGCGAGCGAGTCCACNTCCGAGGTGATCTACCAGATCCATTGATCCCGATCAATTCGGAGCCATCCCATANAATACAAAAGGCATCGCTACCAAGCCCATTATTATTAGGCTCTACGACAGTCAAGGTGATCGCCGCAGATAAAGCTGCATCTATCGCATTGCCACCTTTCCTCAAGGCTTGCATTCCTGCTTCAACAGCTAAAGGTTGCGAGGTGGCTACAAGATTCTCCGCGGCAACAGGTGATCGTTGCGATGCGTAGGGTTGAGACGAATCGTACATCTTCGTTTAGCTAAAGACGCGCTAGGTGTTACGAATAGTNTGCAAGATTGGCAACAAGTAAGAGATGAAAGCCTCGGGGTTTTCCGACATTGGAAAGTGTCCAACTCCTTTCATTTCTTGCCAGGTCGATCCTGGAATCGCTTTGCTGGCTGCTTCCCCAGACTCGGAGGTTCCNCTCCAATCATACTCACCCGAAAGAATATGCACGCCGACACGGTTTGTATCTATCGTTCCAGCTGTTTCTCTCAAGTCGTAATCTTCGATGTAATAGTTTAAATCCCCTATAAACACGGGAGGCCAACCTGACGCATAAACAAAACTCGTCTCTTTAACCAGCGCTTTTGGCGAAGTGGGCGAGGTCAGCCCTTCCATCATCCTTGCCTTATATTCGCTACTGACCTGAGGATGATAAAACTCTTTCGAGGCAGATCGATCACCTTCAATATTCAAACTGCCCTCTACTGATATCACTGCTTTAAAGATTTCCGGGTGGCGCTGGGCTAAATCTAAAGCAAGCAGCCCACCGACCGAACAACCCATAAACACGGGATCTACCAGACCCAGAGCTTCCGACAACCTTAAAGGAACAGATCTCAAAAACTCTCCTTCAAGGTCATAGGTTTCGGCCCACCAATCCTGACTGGATGGCGGCATCGACTTACCGTGAAAGGGCAAGTCATAGGCGATCAAACGAAAATGATCCGTAATCTCCTCGCACTCAAAGAGGTGNCTCCACTGACTGCCATGGCAGCCCGCGGTATGCTGCATTAAAAGGGGAATACCTTCTCCATATTCTTCGTAGTAAATCCGATGAACATGGCCGCCCAACCCAAGGTTCACGTACCGACCAACTGGAGATACACCTGCCGATGGCACGTTACCAATTAGATTCTTATCTGCCTCTGGCCGCAACAATTCAATCGCACGCATCACGGCGGCATAATACTGAGCCTGNGTCAAAGGGTCTCCNGTCCTTTCGANGTCCTGNCCGGTGTTTANAGAGGCAAACATCTCGTTAAAAAACCGCGGNGGAATAGGTGACAGCATCTTGGACCAGAAGTCCTCTGATCCCTTGAAGGTCAGAGCTCCCTGTAACGCCTCACCATCTGCTACAGAACCCTCATTTACTTGAATGGAAATTCTTTGATCACCAATCTCAAGATTAATTCCGCCATTCCAGTATCGAGCGGCCAGACAAAACTCGCCGTCGTTTTGGCACTTGATAGCCCAATCTGAAGAACTCGGTATATCCAATCCCATGTCATCCCCTCTAGTTGATCTAGAGATATAACTTAGGTCTTAGCTCTTATCAGAGCAAGCTCAATTTAACCCAATAAAAAGCCATAACATTAGGCGAGAAAACTTCTGCTCAGCTTAAACTGTACGCTCCCAATCGAGTGATCTAACTGGANCGGTTAAACGCTACCGAATATTGGAAATGGGACAGAGGGACCTTCCTTCAACTCAAGTTGATTTGGTCCAGAGATAAAAGCATCAAGCTNCTNTTTTCTTTTTAAACTGGCTTGGAGACAGAAATGNCCAAACAAGACAAGACTGATCGGACGTATTCCTGCAATAAAACCTCGTCCACCACAGTCACATTCCCCGCCATCTCGACTGATGATCCATAGGGCGGCACATGGGAAAAAAATACTCTATCCAGCTCTAAGTAGGCTTTTTGCAAACCAGATANCGCGTAGATCGTCTCTTCACACAGATATTGACCCGCNTCCTCAGATATCCGTACCGGAAAATTCCGCTGTGAGAGAAAACTGTGCAATCTTAAAACATCGGTCTCCAAAAAAACTTCACTAGGGCCCGTGTCAGAGTTGAGCGGTTTTCNAGGCAAGTTGCCCTGTTCATCAAGGCGGTTATCCCTCAAATTNNGNGCCTTAGTTTCCANGGCAAACTCTCTCTCTTTTCCCTGTCCGAATGAGATGACGGTACTTGGACGATAGAAATCAACTAATTCACCCAGCCGCTGGGTTGGCACGCCCCAGACAACCGGAAGCTCTTCAATTAGTAAGCCCGGTTCATTAATCCACTTAACTCCCTCCCAAGAGGAATTACTCGCCCTTCCGCCAAATGGTTGGAATCCGGTTATCAGCACTCTGTCTTCATTCATAACCGGAAGTATGAAACGTTAAAGGTCAACAGGTCGAGCTTTTTTCTTGAGCTAATCGTTTAGCCAATTCTGAAAATTTTAGCCAAGAATCTCGACAAACCAATAATCGCGTCGATAAGATTGAAATACCTTTAGCGCCCGGATACTAACAATGTCAGAAACACACATGTCGAGGCAGCAGAAATCTCAATTTATCGAAGATGGCTTCGTAGTCATTGAGAATGCAATCAACCAGGATGTCCTCGGCCGCGCTAGAGACTTACTATTGGAACAGCCTCTTATCAAAGATCGCGAACTATTAGTAACTCCAGAGCTAACAACCCACCCTTCTATATTGGCTTTATTTAATGACTCAGTACTGGCTGACATCATAAGGAATGAGATGGGCCCTTACCCTGAGGTCATTAGCTGCCAAATTGCCGTGACACCNCCTTTTGACNCCCTCGGGGGAGAACCAGGGCCACACGTCGACGGCAGTTGGTCTGGTCCTATACCAGATTCAATGTTTGAGATAGATCCTATCACCACCAGACCCAAAAACGCGGCTAAATATTTCGGCGTTAATGACGAAGTTCGGGGCACAAACGACGGCCAACTCTGGTTAGACCCGGAAAGAAGACTTTCAATCGGAAGCTACACTACGTTAGTTGGAGTCGCCCTTAATGACCAGCTATTGCCTGGAAACGGACAACTGGCGGTCATGAGTGGATGCCACGAAGCAGTCGAGGAAGCATTCAAAAAGCAGCGCGACTCACGCGGAGTCATCGGACCGGAAGGGCTGGACTGGCCTCGAATCAAAGAATCCAAAAATGGCAAGCCCTTCTATAATGGCTTGCCAGACGCGGTAAGACAAAAGGCGAACGAAATGGCCTCAGAGAAAGAACCTACCGAAAACTGGCCCTGGCCCGAGCTAACCCCCGTTCTGATGAACGCAGGAGACGCGGTAATCGCCATGCACAGCTGTCCTCACACTCCTACTCCGAATTTCGGCCCAAATCCCCGAATGAACATCTATTTTCGAATTCGCCGCCTAAGAGAGGACAACCCCCATGAAGGAAGCAGGAGACTAGGTCATGGGGTTAGCGACCACCTCGATCGAGGATATTTCGGGCAGTTTTTGGAATATCCCGATTCTTATGATCCTTGGCAAACTTCTATCGATAAGCTATGTGATCATTGGAGCGAGTGGGACGGATTCCAAGAGCTAATAACTGCCAAACGTGAGAGAAGCACAGCTACTTAGCACGCGATCACCAGCTGTAAGCTTCGGGTGCTGGACCTCCCGGCCCCGGAAACAATTCATCCAGCTCGTCGAGCACATCTTTCTCCAGCTTAATCTCTATCGCTTTGACGCTGCTCTCTAACTGAGTCATCGTCCTGGGGCCCACAATGGGAGCGGTTACTAAAGGCTGGTTGGCGACCCATGCCAAAGCCAAATCCGCTGGGCTGATCCCCGTTTTGTGACAAAGTGTTTCGTAACTNCTNAGAGTTTCAGACTCGTTTTTTGGAGAAAAAGACCTACGCCCAGTCTCCCCTTTTTCTATCTTTCCGCCTAATAGNCCACCTGCCAAGGGGCTGTACGTCAACANTCCAATATCCATGGCTTGACAGGCTGGCGCCACNTCNAGCTCTATGTGTCGATTCATCAAACTGTANACGCTCTGCTCGCTAACGAAACCGATGGAACCCGCGTNATTNGCCACGCTTTGACTCTGAGCTAGATGCCAGGCCGCGTAATTNGAGCTCCCCGCGTGGAGAATCTTCCCCTGTTGCCTCAACAAATCAAAGGACTGCCACAGAGCTTCCCAGGANACTGATCGATCGACATGATGACACTGNTANATATCAACGTAGTCTGTCTGCAGCCTNTTGAGACTCGCTTCGATTGCGTAACGCATATGTTTAGCAGAGAGNCCTCTGTCATTGGGACCCACCCAGCTTCCAGTTCTTTTCGCTTCCTCTTTAGAACCCCACTCCATGGGTGGAGAATAGACCTTGGTCGCTAATACAACCTGTTCTCGACGCCCGCCCCCTTGGGCAAACCAACGNCCTAACAGCGCTTCAGTCTGACCNGCATTNTAATTATCGGAAGTATCAAAAAAATTAATCCCGAGTTCCAGAGCTCTGTCCAATATCGCGAAACTGTCTTTTTCATTAGTCAACCAAGAAAAATTAACAGTCCCCAGCACCAACGGGCTGACCGACAGGCCGCTCCTTCCTAACTTTATAAGATCCATCGATTCACCTCCTCCCAAAGAATTCCACTTAATCATGACGATTTGACTAAGAAAGTAAAACGGTTGCGTTCCTATCCAACAGGCGGCCAAACAACTAAATATTANTACTGACCGTATAATCCAATGAGCCGACGGACTGGACTTTCTGATCGATTCCAGCCACTTGAGTTGGGTAAAAATAAAAAGGAGTCGCTGCTGAGCTAGTGTGACAGCCCAAATCTAGCCCTGAAGTTCACCAAAACGAATATTTCTCTTCAGCCAAACATAGGAAACCAAGGCGATAATCAAGATCGATAATACCCCTCCAGCAAAAATACCGTGATAACCAAAAAGGTAATCTCCCAATATCGCAAAAGGTATCGATAAAAATATCATTTGGCAGACCGACATAATAAAAGGCGGCCCAGGTTGCCCCAACGCATTAAAACTCGACATACAGTTAGACATCACTCCCATCAACCCCATACCTAAGGGAACTATCATGAGATAAACCGTCGCCGCATCAATCACCTCCTGATCGCTATTGACCAACGAAATAACGAAGGGTCCAAGCACAATAAGAAGCAAGTAAGAAAAACCACCCCACGCTAAAGCGAATAAATTCCCTATACGCAGCGATCGAGTGACCCTTTTAAAATATTTAGCCCCCCAATTCTGACCAACAAAGGGCGCGACACTCATTGAAAGAGCCCACATTACCATCGCGAACATTGTTTCGATNCGAGACGCCACACTAAAGCCTGCCACAACTACAGCACCATGGCCTGCGAGCAGGCGAGTGATCACGCTCATCGAGACGGGTCCAATAATATTCGATAAGATCGCAGGCAATCCTACATGCATAATATCTCTGGAAGACTGCCAGAAATTGTTGAGATCAAATATCAACAGATCATCTTTGTAGACGTAGTAAACGTACATCAGAAAACTCACAGTGCGTGCCGCTACGAACGCTATCGCCGCTCCAGCCAAGCCCATCTGAGAAAATCCAAAGAGCCCAAAAATAAAAACCGGCCCAAGAGCGACCTGAAGGACTGCACCAACCACCATTAAATAGCCAGGTTTCACGGCATCGCCCGCTGCTCGCATAAGGGTTGAGCCCACCATGGCAATCGCAAAAAACGGAACACCAAGCAGCCACACCCTCATGTAGGCCACTGACATATCCAGAATCTCGCCCTTCGCCCCTAGAAGGGAAAAAATATCCTCGAGGAACAACGCCATAAAAAGAGTAATCAAGGCTACAAAGGCCAAGACAAGGACAAAACTGTGCGTGATCAAAGCTTTGGCTCGTCGCCATTCACCACTCCCGATACTCCTTGCAACAACCGAGGAAGCGCCAATCCCCAATCCCATCATCATGCCCTGCAAGCCCATCACCACAGGAAAGGTAAACCCAAGGGCGGCGAGCTCTTGAGTCCCGACGTTTCCAATGTAAAGAGTCTCGATAAGATTTGCGCTCATCACAGCAACAAAACCAAGCAGCATGAATCCGGTTAACCGCAATAGATGCTGATACTCTGGCCCAACGGTAAGGTCCTGGCCTGCACGAGCACCGGAACCGGCTGCAGCATCAACTGCTGTAATTTTGTCAGCGTTACCCACTTCCGAGACCATCAGAAAAACCAGACCGAATAGTCAGACATCAACTCATGCTTATTCGAAGAGAAAAGACCCGAGAATTATACAGGAATATTTGTGGAGAACTTGGTTATACTCATAAAAGAATACTGAGGAGGGTGCTGAAAATGAAACCTGTTACAGCTTTTTTGTTCTTGTTGCTTAGTCTAGGAGCACAAGCAAGCATAGACCCTGAGCCAACTCCTCCACCCCTAGAGTACCTTGGCGACCCAGAACCCTCCTGGTTTCTAGCGAAAGGCACCTTGGGACCGGCCTATTTATTTGATAGCGAGACCGGAGAGATGCAAGGCCTTCTGTCGATAACACCCTGGACTCCATCGATCATAAGACACCCAACGCGAAAGGAGCTCTATGCGGCGGAAATCCACTATTCCAGAAGAACCCGCGGAACGAGAAACGACATACTATCTATCATCGATCATAGCAGCCTCAGCGGCGTGGCTGAGGTTGATATACCCGATAAGATCGCGTCTTTAGCGTTTCCTCAATACTTGGGCCTTCTATCCGACAGTCGCCACCTCACCATCTTTAATATGACCCCGGCCCAATCGGTCTCTGTCGTCGACGTACTCGACCGCCAATTCGTAGAAGAGATATCCACGCCTGGCTGCGCTCTGCAGATGCCAGTAGAAAAGCGCGCATTTTTGATGATGTGTGGAGACGGCACATTACAACGGATAGAGCTGAAGAAAAATGGCACCGAAAAGAGCAGATCCAGAAGTGAAGAGTTCTTCTCCGTCGAAGATGACCCCATCTTCGACAAACCCATCAAGGTGGGAAACTCCTGGGAACTGATTTCTTTTGAGGGTAACGTGTTCAACGTTTCGATGAAGGGCAAGAAAATTTCGATCGGNGAACCTTGGTCAATTCTNGGAGAAGGAGATGACGGCTGGAGGGTTGGAGGGATTCAGGTGATGACCGNACACGAAGGTCTNGATTTACTTTTCACCATNATGCACCAAGGCGGATTGGACACCCATGAGACACCCGGCAAAGAAATTTGGGTTTTTGACAGAAAGCGACAAACCCGNATNGCNAAANTAGTCAGTGAAAAATTAATCAATAGTATTTTGGTGACCCAAACCGACAATCCCAAGCTGATAGCCAGCAGGGCCTTAGAACCGATGGTAGANATCTATGATGTCAGGACATTGAAAAAAGATCGAACTATCCTGGCTGGTCAAAATGTAGGCGTGTTGCTGCCTTATTAGATAATGGATCCGCTAATCTACTTAATTATCTGTTGTGGCTTTGCCGGACTTTTTTTATCGGCAGGGCTTAAGAAGGCGCTGTCCTATAGAGTCTTCCAAGCCACAGTAGAAAGCTATCAAATTCTTCCCAATAGGCTCATTGCGACGGCAAGCATACTCCTNATCGNNGTTGAATTTACNTTAAGCNGTATGTGGATAATCGCGAGCCTCAGACCAATGGCAGCNATCGGCTCATCAATCTTGCTGGCAGTTTACGCGTTTGCCATAGGAATCAATCTGAAGAGATCACGATCCCATATCAGCTGCGGCTGTGGTTGGACGGAGCAACCACTATCATGGAGCCTGGTGATCCGAAATTGCATCTATATCCTTCTCGTTTTAGCCACCCTAATGCCAACGGTTGCTCGCGGACTGAACTGGATCGACTTTGCTTTGGGGGTTATAGCCCTCACAGTAGCCGTGCTGCTCAATCGCTGCGCCGACACACTCATTGCCAACAACGCGAACATAGCGTCCTGGAGGCAGTGATGGATTGGTTAGCAGTTTCAAATATCTTGTTGTGGGGATTAGTTGTTTTTCTAACTGTCGTCGTTTTAGCCCTAGCCCGCCAGATCGGCGTGCTCAACGATCGTGTTGCGCCTGCTGGTGCTCTAACTCCGACAAGCGGACCAAAAATTGGGGAAATAACCGAAAAAATAGAAGTAACAAATCTAGACGGAAAACTCTTGAACATAGGGGGACCGGACGCTGTCGGGTCGTTGTTGGTCTTATTCATCTCACCGACCTGCCCAGTTTGCAAAACGCTTGTGCCCACAGCCATCTCATTAGCTAATCACGAGCAAATTAACCTGCTCTTCGCTAGCGACGGCGGGTCCCCGCTCGAACACCAAAGTTATGTCAACGATCTCGGTCTTGAAAAATTTTCCTACGTACTATCAGAATCCCTGGGTATTCATTATGGTGTCAGCAGATTACCTTTTGCTTTACTGATTGATGAGAGAGGTGTTTTAGTCGGTAAAGGCTTGGTCAATACAAGAGAGCATCTCGAAAGTCTGATCGAAGCGAAAGAATCGGGAGTTTCGACATTGCAAGAATACGTCAAGACAAATGAATCGGATTTAGTAAAGGAGGCGTAAGGTGGCTAATTATATAGGTCAACTAACAAAGACAGCTGGAGCATGGTTCGATCGGCTCACACAGAGCAGCACCACTAATCTGGCGCGCCAGACTTCTAGACGAGGTTTCATATCCCGCTTTGGTACGTTAATCCTAGGAGCGAGCGCATTACCTCTTCTACCTGTTACGAGATCTTTTTCATCAGAAAGTCTTGCCGAAATTGGCGACCCGCAAAGCTGCGACTACTGGCGTTATTGTGCGCTGGGAGGGACCCTATGCTCCTGTTGCGGCGGAACGATGAATTCTTGTCCGCCAGGGTCTCAACCCTCACCCATCACCTGGGTCGGCACATGCCAGAACCCGGCAGACGGCAAAGACTACCTAATTTCTTACAACGACTGCTGCGGCAAGGAAGTATGCAATCGCTGTGGCTGTCATAATACCGAGCGAGATAGACCCGTCTATTACCCTGCCAAGAGTAACGATGTTCTATGGTGTTTTGGTGTAGAGAGCAACCAATACCATTGCACCGTCGCTATCGTCATGGGCGATGCCAGCACTTCTTAGCAAAACAATTTTTTGGACGGTATTACTTTTCGTCCTATTAGGCCAGTATGGTAGCGGCGCACAGGGAGCCACCGCGAAATTCAACTACCTCCTACACTGTGGCGGTTGTCACTTAACTGACGGAAGCGGAATGGATCCAGAAGTACCCACATTAAGAAATAAGCTCGGTCCTCTTACCCTTTCACCAGAGGGTAGAGGGTATCTTGTTCGCGTGCCCGGGGCATCCCAGGTACCCCTGTCGGATGAAGAGCTAAGGGACGTAGTCAATTGGGTACTCACCGAATACAACGAAAATACGTTGCCTGAATCTTTTCGGCCTATCACTACCGAAGAAGTCCAAACACACAGAAAAAATCCGTTGAGTGATCCTCTAGAATACCGCAAAAGATTTTGGCCTAATGAGTCTGATCAGACTCACTACTGAAGCGACTTAAACAGAATTACTGTAGAGAAAGAAAATGGTTTACGCCCATCGAAGAGAAATTCATGACGCCGACACTCATATGATGGAACGCCCAGATTGGATCTTCTCGTACGCGTCCGAGAAAATTCGAGATCGTTTAGCACCCTTCGTGGGAGGCAATTCAGAAACCATGCTCAGAGTTCAAGACGCTTTGAGTCAGTTCGAAGAAAGGAAAACGGATCACTCGAAGGCAAAACTAGCTGACGATGAGTTCATGCAGATGAAACATAAAGGTTGGCACGGACTTGGTGCTTTTGATGCCGAAGAACGAGCACATGCAAACACCTTGCTGGGATTCGACTCCTATATCGTTTTTCCGACCCCCGCATTTGATCAGATTATTGCGATGAGAGGGGTCGATAACGAGGTTTACTTAGGAGGTGTTGAAGCTCTTAACCAGGGATTACACGATTTTTGTAGTGTGGATAGCTCGATGCTGGGAACCGCCTACATACCCTTAGGNGCGGGGGTCGACATCGCGCTTAAGTTTTTGGAACGAGCAATCCACCAGGGCTTTCGGGTTTTGCTAGTCGATACGATACCACCAAAGAACCAGGTCTCGTTTACGCACCCCGACTACTACCCGATTTGGGCTCGGATACAAGAAGCACAATTNGCGGTTGTATTGCACATTGGTGCCACCGGAGCACCCTACAAACCGGTACCAGACGAACTCCTCGATAACGGAAATCCGCACTCACCCCAGGCTCACTCCGACGCTCCGCCTAATGCCATGAGCTATATGGGCATGCACTACAACGCGGAATTATTTTTGGCAGCTATGATATTCGATGGAGTATTTGAGCGGTTTCCGACACTAAAAATAGGTGTAGTGGAGTTAGGTGCCTCCTGGATCATTTCCTGGATGCAAAGACTCGACCAGGCACACCGGGCCTTCCGAAAGCTGCAAGACCTCTCCCAAGTCAAAATGAAGCCCTCTGACTACGTTCAACGACAAATCAAGGTAACGCCCTTTGCAGGAGAAGACATCGACTGGATATTAACCCATGGAGGAGAAGATCTACTCATGTTCGCTTCAGATTACCCGCATCACGAAGGCACGGACGATCCGATCGGTCGTTTTGAAAAAACCATGTCAAACACAAGCGAACCGTTAAAACAGAAATTCTACACGGATAACTTCAAGTCCTTGATACAGGCAACCTAGAAGCGACAAATCAGATCGAGACAGGTGACGACTCCTCATCATACGCTGTCTAGTGATAGTCTATACTGGTGTGCGAATTTAAAGAGAAACCAATGGCCATAATCGACGTATCTGATTTGAGCGCAGTGGGAGAATTTGGATCAAAAGCGTGGGGCGAAGCCTGTGCAAATGCCTCGGTCAAAATACTGCAAGCTGCTAACCTCCCCGAATCTATCAACTGGGCTTTCACAGAAGATTACTCCCACCCACCTGAGCGCCTAATGGAAAATGGCCGAAAAAACTCGGGTTATTACATAATGGTAAAAAACGGTGTGGTGTCTGCCGGCGATGGGATCATAGCGGAAGCACGAGCGCTCCCTGGATTTCATGTGCAGCTACCCTGGGCCTACATTGCAAGCCAGTCAGGCGTGATTTACGGCAAGGCAGGCCAGCAGCAACGCTCTCAGGATGAGAGTCAGCTGATGAAGGATATTACGATGTACCTAAATCGTGAAAACCCTTTTGAACTTGGTCTAGATGAACAAGGAGCTCCAAGTTACTTGCTTGAGCCGATAGGTCCCTGGCCAGCAGAAGTCGGCAAAGCGTTAGGCGAAGGCAGCGAAGAGGGTAATGGCCTGCACAATATCGCAGCAACCCTGCAATCAGCTTCGCCCGAGTTTGCTGACTTACCTCTTACCGANACAAAAGTTCCTCTATTCTCTGAAATGAGNGAANAACAGAAAGAGTCATTTTTATCGTTATGCGGCGTNGAGGTTTAAATCATGAATTCACCCTTTGACCTTAAAGACAAAGTCGCGGTCGTTACAGGAGGAGCAGGCGGAATCGGGACAGAAATAGCCATGGAATATGCGCGCGCAGGAGCGTCCATTATTCTCGCCAGTCGTAACCGTGACTCTCTTGAGAACGTTGCTACAGAAATCTCTAAGTTAGATGTGCGCGCCCTCCCCGTCGTGACAGATATCACTAAGCCCGAGCAAGTAGACTCACTAATTTCAACCACGATTGAGGAATTTGGCCGGGTCGACATCATGGTTAATAACGCTGGCGGCGGCTCTTCTATGAAGAATCCCGAGGACACACCCTATGAGGAATGGGTGAAGTTAATCGATTTCAATCTAACTGGCACATTTAACTGTTGTATGGCCGCTGGCAAACAAATGATCAAACAACAGGACGGCAAGATAATAAATATTTCCTCGGTAGCAGGTACCAAAGGCAACCCNGGAATGCTCCACTACTCTGCAGCGAAAGCNGGCGTAATCAGNCTTACGAACAACCTTGCCTACATGTGGGCAAAGCACAATATTTGCGTTAACACGGTCATTCCGGGACTGATCGCAACACCCCTGATGATCAAATACAAAGCAATACCCCCGGACAAAAACGAAGANGGTAGCGACGTTCCTCGCCTAGATCTGCCTCCTTCACCTAAGGATGTCGCTTATCTTTGCCGTTATCTCGCCTCGCCTGCAGCCGACATGATCACGGGAGAATCAATTCCCGTGAGAGCATGGTGTAAAATGGACCGGTTTTGG
The DNA here is from genome assembly GCA_002727775.1 of Gammaproteobacteria bacterium. Classification (GTDB taxonomy): domain Bacteria; phylum Pseudomonadota; class Gammaproteobacteria; order Pseudomonadales; family Azotimanducaceae; genus UBA4421. The sequence continues at coordinate 15,459 of PBUF01000022.1, read as the reverse complement.
CAATAGCAACCGATACAAAACAGCGCCTAAATCATCCTTCGTAAGGCCTACTCAAAAAGATGTCAGCATTCAGTCGTGGCACGCCTTTGATGGCGGGGGCACGTCCAGAGCAGGGTTTTGATCGAAAAAGCCCACAGGCAGCAAGGTNAACCCGGCATATTCCACGGGCATGATNGGCCAATCTTCTGGCCGAGGNACATGAGTAACACCAAAAGTGTGCCAAACCACCAAATCGGTGTCGTCGATTGCTCGATCTTTACTGGTATATGCGGGCAAACCGGCCTCGCCAGAATGTAAATTCGCAAAGGGGCCAGCGTCAGCGTAAAGCTCATCTGACTGGTAGGGGGTCACCCAAAGATTGTGCTTTGCAAAAGCGCCTCGCTTGGCCGGNAAAGACTGATCCCCACTCAGCATGACAGGAGAGGACTGCGGCAGCAANTTGTATCCCACTGGCTGATCGACCTGATTTCGAACCCCCGCATTGATCACCTTCCAGCTGCGGCTCTTCGCAGGATCTACCTCTCGCTTTGCTTCGGACTCGCTCTTAAACGATGTGGTTACCGCGCGGAAACCAGAATTAAGAGGGTTATCCGGACCAACCGGCAATGCTTCTACATTCGTTTCACAAACCGTATTTTGCGCACCATCCAGATTAAAATCCAAACGGAAACAAAACAAATGCTGGTGGATTGGTGAGCTGATCATTGGAGCCACCATTGGCGATGTATCCGTCCCAAGTCCATCTGGCACAACCGATACGCCGATATGCCCCGTCAGTTTTACTTCCATCTGGATAGTGCCGTCCTGGTAAAAATACCAATAAAACCCATATTCGTAATTACCGACCGTGTGGAAGCAACTGACAACCAAACGCCGGGAGCGCCTGACCTCCGGAATCGGTTTCTCGAGCATCATATTCGTATGCTTCCATAACACTCCGTAATCTTCTTCGTGCAGGCAGATTACATTNTTAACCTCTTGCGCTTCCCCATTAGACTTCAAAATAGTGTTGTCAAAATAGTAAATTTCGCCAAGACAGTCACATCCCAGAGACAACGAGTTCGCGCCATGGCCCATATTAGTCTCTCCAGAATCCAAGGCGTGTTTCCAGTTATGCATGGGGGAGCTGTCTCCGTAGGGGACGACCATGTCGGACAATGAGGCTCTGTATAAAATCGGTCGGTCTTTGCCATCATCATCGTAACGAACATCGTGCAAAACCAACCCTTCCACTGGATTGAGGGAAACATGCATTTTCCACTTTTGCCATCTNATTACTTGGCCTTCTACTTCAAAGCTCGGCCCTTCGGGCTGAATAATTTCCAGTGGTTTCAAGTCTTGTCTTAAAGACTGAACTCGATTGGCCGCGTACTCTCCATCATCTTCTGGTATCGGGACGACCCCGTGGTCCTCAATGATCACTTGATCACTATCCAGGTCGACATGAGCAATAAGACCTTCTACAGGCCGAGCNTAATGGTTATCTTCTAGCTCCTTGTGCAGAAAAAAGATCGCACTAAAAGCGCGGGCGTTCGCGCTCATGCCCTCTGGCCTNCGGCCTGCCACCCAGGGNTCAACATGAACCAGCGACAAGTCCTCTATACCTCGCTTACTCATGGCCTCTAACCAATCACTATTCGTGTATAGGAGCTTGATGCTTTTGATTACATCCACACCAGTTACCGCTGCCTGACCATCTTCAATCCATAAAAACTGTGCAAGTTCATTTTTGGTTAACGAAACCCGAGCATCGAAACTCTGCTTTTGTTTTGGGTCGTGCCCGATAAGCCTAATCACTCGTTCAAAGGGTGTGCCCACTTTAAAACTCAGAACCANTTCTTTATCAGGNTCATCGGCAAANCCACTGACGAAGAANGCCTCTTCGCTCAGGTTCCCGGATTGTTTNAGCAACGCAACGGCCGCTTCAAGCTCNNCANCGCTGCAGCGATCCANTGGATGAGAATTGGTTTCNNNGTTCACATTTATGTTCATNTTNATCCCCCGAGTGGTAATAGCCTTAAACACATACAACTTTCCTTCTAATATGCGGAATTAACCATGACTACGCAAGCCAATTGACAATTTGCTCCTGCAGGTTAAGAAGCCATCAGATGTAGAAACCAAACCAGTTTAGGTTATCGTTAACGCTCGAAAGATGAGAGAAGGACATGAGCCAAAAAATCAAATCGAATAATTCAAATTCCATTCCGATTGAATTTTTACAAGAAACTGTGAGTGCGCTATCGGATAAAGAGTCACAGTTACAAGATGCGCTTTGGTTTAATTCTGGAGAACCCTTTCGGTCCATGCATAAAAACAATCCATGGCTGACGCCTCCCGTTGGAGGAAACGGACTGCCTGCTACCCAACCAGATGGTTCGTTGACCGAGCCTTTCCACTGCCCATTATTTGAAGCCGGCCGCAGCGCGGAAGGCGGCGGTTTAAATGGAACTCCCTACTACGACACCACGGTGGCTCGAAAACACAATTATTGGAAAAAGTTCAAAGACCTTCCTAAAGAAACCAAAGACATCAACCANGCTCGAAAAGATCTACAAAAATACGGTTTCTGCTTAATTGAAGACGGCCTGAGCGAGTACCAATGCGAATTCATGAAAAACCGGCTGGANGAGCAAGCACAAGCAGAGCGCGAATGTGGCCTAGCCGATCTGACGCCACACTTTCATATCATGTGGACACTAGTAAACAAAGGTGACTGCTTCGCAAAGTGTATTGAGTTCGATCCAGAGTGGGTCCAGTGCGGACCCCTCATCGAACAATTAAACCTTGAGTTGCTCGGACCTCACCACTATGCCTACTCCTTCGCGGCGAACATTGCTCGGCCAGGCAGCTATCCTCAAAACCTGCACCAGGACTCTGGAGCTATTCACCCAATACAAACTCCAGGAGCACCGGTCTTGGTTAACACCGTTTACATTATGCAGGATGTCAACGAAACAAACGGTGGCACATTAGTTATTCCAACCAGCCATAGGATCGTCTCGTCAGTACCACCTGGACAGGAAATAGGCGAACTTCCACCGGCTATCAACGTCGAAGCAACAGCGGGGACGGTGATGCTCATGGACGGAAGAATGCTTCATGGCACGGGCGTAAACCATACCTCAGATTGGCGATACATCATGACTCAGTCCAACGTCAAACCCTGGATGCGCCAACAGGAAAACTGGCAACTCGCCATCGACCCAGAGGTCTTAGCAAATGCATCAGATAAACTACTGGCTAGAATGGGTTTTAATTCTTCAGGATTAATAGAAATCGGCAGCTACTCTGGGAGAAAAACCACAGTAGGCGTTCGTCTTGCCATGGAACAAGGAGAGTACCGGCGCATTCGAGAAATGAGATCTCCCGTTGCAGAAGAGACGAAAGAAAAGCTCACCATCTACAAAATGAAACAGAAGATCGATGAAGCCCGGAGCACAAAAAGTAAACAAGCACAGCAATAAGACAAAAATAGTTTGAGCGAGTCAATGTCCAGCTTGCCAAACCATTTGTATCTGGCAATCATGAGCCTATTTTTTTTCTGGAGTAATCCTGCATTGGCATCTGATACGGCGATAGTTATTCATGGCGGCGCCGGAACCATACTAAAAGAAAAGATGAGTGAGTCTGTGGAAGCAGACTATCGACAAGCGCTCAAGCTATCTGTCACGACGGGACATAAAATTCTTGAGACAGGCGGCACAAGTACCGACGCGGTCATAGCAGCTATTAAGATCATGGAAGACTCTCCCCTATTTAATGCAGGTCGCGGAGCGGCTTTTAATCACGATGGAAAGGTCGAACTCGATGCGTCGATCATGAACGGAGATGACCTGAACGCAGGGGCAACCACGGGGGTGCAGACGGTTCGGAATCCAATTCTCCTGGCACTAGCAATTTTAGATAACTCGCCCCACGTCATGCTGATGGGCCGAGGAGCCGAAGCCTTTGCTAAAAACCAGGGCCTGGAATCAGTCGAAAACGACTACTTTTATACAGAGCGGCGATACCAGCAGCTGATGAGGGCCCAAGCGGTCAAAGACGGGACTGCTTTATCCGAAAGTCCAGACGATGACTTCGAACCTCAGATTTTTAGTACGGTCGGCGCTGTCGCGATAGACAGAAACGGAACGATCGTCGCGGGAACCTCTACAGGCGGGATGACCAACAAGCGCTTTGGTCGTATAGGCGACTCTCCTATCATTGGAGCGGGCACCTATGCAGACAGTCGCTACTGCGGCATCTCTGCGACAGGTCACGGCGAATACTTTATCCGTGCTGCGGTGTCTTACGATATCTGCGCGCAAGTTAACTATAAGAAAGTCACTCTGCAAAAAGCGGCAGACGAGGTCATCCAGAACAAGCTGGTTAGAATGGGTGGCGAAGGAGGCATCATAGGCATCGATGCGAGAGCAAACATCTCCTATTCCTTCAACACACCAGGCATGTACCGCGCCGGGATAGACAAGACTGGAAAAATAGAAATCGCAATTTTTCGTTGAAACTGACCGGAAGCTCTTAGAGCGAGCGTTTTATCTGGTATTTAGATACCACATTGGGCAAACTCAAAAAGAAGAGGGATTAAGGGGTGAAGGAATGTCAAACGAATTAGTAATAAGAAACGGGTTAATTGTTGATGGAACCGGCCAAGAGGCTTTTCATGGCGACATCGCGATTAACGGGAATCTGATCAGTGAAATAGGCCAAGTCTCAGGTAAAGCCGATCGAGAAATCGAAGCCAACGGCAACTACGTCACACCTGGCTTCATCGATTTACACACTCACTTTGACGCTCAAGCTGGCTGGGATCCAGCCCTTACTCCTATATCGTGGCATGGCGTAACGACCGCATTGATTGGAAACTGTGGCGTAACCTTCGCCCCCTGTAAACCAAAAGATCAAGAGTTCCTGGCCAACATGATGGAAGCGATTGAAGACATCCCNGAACAAGCTATCCTCGGCGGGCTGTCATGGAAATGGGAATCCTATGGCGAATACCTCGACGAGATCGAAAAACTAAACCCTTCAATTAATCTCGCGGGACTNGTNGGACACTGNGCCTCAAGAACCTATGTGATGGGTGAGCGTGCTGTCGATGAAGANCCTAATGAAGACGAAATCAAACAGATTGCAGCGGTCGTCGGCCAATCCATTAAAGACGGAGCGGTCGGCTTTTCGTCGAACCGTCTACCAGGACACGTACTCCCCGATGGCAGAGCCATNCCGGGNACNTTCGCGAAAAGAGACGAGCTNGAAGCTATTTCAANGGAGGTAGGNGCCAATAANGGGTTANTNCAGTACGTACTTAATTACTCTGAACTAGACTCTGAAGTATCGTTNATCGGTGAGCAGGGCTTGCTCGCTAACGCGCCTGTCCTGTTTAGCGCAGTCTTCGTCTCTGGAGAGGCAGGACANTANAGCGCTTACGATGCCAACATATCAGCAATGCGAGATCGCGGGCTGGACATCACCGGACTCACGTTGCCTAGAAGTTTTGGCTCATTATCGTGCTTGGAAAACGACGTACTACCCGATCGAAAATCTCCAGCATGGAAAAAACTAGCGAAAATGAGTTTTAACGAGAGACTAAGCGCACTTGAAGACTCGGCTTTTCGGGATCAACTAATAACAGAAATCAAAGCTAACAAAGAGTTCACCAACAATGCGAGGCGATGGTTTTGGCTCGGCGACGAGGAAAAACCACTCTACACGCAAGATCGAAATCAAAGCCTGGAGCACATGGCTCGAGAGACTGATGAACACCCTGGAGAAACCTGGATTCGTTTGATGATCGAGTCAAGGGGCAAAACCAAGTTTCACGCAAGGTTTGGCAACTTCAATATATCTCAACTCGCGGAATTCATACGGAATGACTGGGTAGTTCCGGGCCTCGGTGATGCTGGAGCACATGTCAGCCAAATCATAGATTCAGGCTGGCCAACGTTTTTTCTAAGTCACTGGTGTCGAGATGCGAAGGAGTTTTCAATTGAGCAATCTATCATGAAAATGACTGGTGACCCTGCGAGAACTCTGGGACTCGGTGATCGTGGCATCCTCGCACAGGGTAAGAAAGCAGATATCAACGTAATCGATTTGAATTCTCTGAACGAAAAACAACCAGAATTGGTACACGACTTCCCAGGCGGCGCGCCCAGGTTTATTCAAAAAGCGTCGGGGTATAAAGCCACCCTGTGCAACGGCTCACCCATTCTAATTGATGACGAGCTCACCGGAGAAAGAGCAGGTCAAATAATCCGATCGAGAAGCAACTAAACTCGCTCGAATTAGTTATAAGCCCTTTACCTAAAATAGTGAAGGGCAGCTGACACTCGATAAATTCAGACCGAATTTTTCTTCTAACAGCATCCGAACATTCTCTGAGAATCAAACCAAAGCTTAGGGTTTACGTAGAAGGTCTAACTTGTAGTTATCCCAGGTTAGTATTTTTTCGGGGGTGAGCACGAGCCAGCGACGATTTTTCCCTCCCGCCGTCGCCGCTAGCGGTTTAGGGCGATCAGAGACGGGCTGGCCATGGCCTCCATTATATTTTTCACCCATATGGATTCGAGCCTCCTTCAAATCAGGGTCGCCCTCTTCCTCAACTTTGCTTTCGAGTACCACCGCTCGGCAATCCATCATGATTCCCTGTAATTCAGGGAATTTTTCATTCTTATCGACCAACACGGTGCACTGGGGATTACGTCTGAGGTTCACAACTTTTTGACCTCTGGCCGATATATAAATCTTTCCTTGAACCCAACCGAACCACATGGGGGTCAAATTGATCTTTGTGCCTGGTCCGATCGTAGCGATGCGTAAATTCCACTGGTCAGTCATCACGTCGTCAATTTCTTCGTCCGATAGAGCGATCTCCCTTGGTAAGCTCATCCAGTCCTCCTTTGAGATGAAAATCTGTTTTCACGTTACAATAGCAAAACTAGGAACTTAGGGCGTTGCTATAGCAAAGGAGGTGGCATGACGCATCCAATGAAGAACCGTACCGCAATTGTCGGATTAGGCATTACTGAAATGGGACGGGTTTACCGGAGTGCCAGCGATTTAGCCTGCGAGGCCGTTTTTCTTGCGTTGAAAGATGCAGGGCTCAATAAATCGAAACTGGATGGTTTACTTATTAACGCGGGACTGACTAACAGTGTTGGGCTTCAGCTCCATACCAAGCTTGGTATGCAAGAACTCAACTTACTAACTTTTATTCAGGGCTACGGATCCAGCGCAGGACAAATGATTCAGTACGCCTCGATGGCCATAGCTAATGGCATGGCGGACTACGTCGCCTGCGTCTTTGCAGATAATCCGTTAACAGAAGGAAAAAGCGCAGGCGCCTCCTATAGTAGGGCTCGTCAGCAAGATGCGCTGACCAGCATAAACTCGATGTACGGGGTCGCCGGAGCCAACGGCATGTACGCACTAGCCGCGCAACGCCATATGGATACCTACGGCACCACTCAAGAACAGCTTGGCGCGGTCGCTATATCTCAAAGAACATGGGCTGGCTTCAACGAACGCGCTACCAAAAGAGAGCCACTCAACATGGACGACTATTTGGCCTCACCCTGGGTCGTAGAACCATTTCACGTTCTGGACTGCTGTCTCGTGTCTAACGGAGCAGTCGCGGTGATCGTGACCAGCGCAGATAGGGCCAAAGACCTAGCCCAACCGCCCGCTTATGTCAGAGGTTTTGCTCAGGCCCACTCTCACGATAACGGTCGAACAGACAGAGACTCCTTACTGGTAAGTCCAGCAGCCCGGTCAAAAGAACGAGCTTTCTCTATGGCAGACGCAACGCTAGAGGAAGTTTCACAATGCCAACTCTATGACTGCTATACCTATACGGTACTCGTTACATTGGAAGATTACGGATTTTGTAAAAAAGGGGAAGGAGGCCCTTTCATTGAAGAAGGTCATCTTGCCCCAGGTGGTTCTCTGCCAACGAACACAGGAGGCGGAGAGTTATCTTCTTTTTACATGTGGGGCATGACACCTCTGACGGAGGGCGTCATTCAAGCTAGAGGGCAAGGCGAAGAACGGCAGCAGAAAAACGATCTGATACTGGTGACCGGTAATGGCGGAATACTGAATTATCATTCGACGCTGTTGCTTTCTCCTCACGCAGCATAGGGGCAATTAATGACACAACCCAAATGGATACCAGAACCGAGCGAGGCTTCCAAACCCTTCTTTGAGGGGATCAAAGAGGGAAAACTAAAATTGCAGGTGTGTAGTAACTGTAAAACCTGGCATTACCCGGTCGTTAGAGTGTGCAGTCACTGCGGTTCTAACGATATCGAATGGCATGACACCAAAGGTAGGGGTGTCGTCTACTCACACAGCCGACTTCAAAGAGTCATGCACCCGCGTCACGAAGATCGCCTACCATTAGTCGTCGCCCAAATAGACATTGACGAGGGACTGCGGTTGTTTACTAATCTGGTCGGATCGGACCCGAAGCTGATAAAGAGCGGAGACCCAGTAGAGCTAGATTTCGAAGAGCTACCAGACGGAGATCTGCTCCCAGTTTTTCGTCTGTCTAACCAATAAGCNCACTTNAAAAAATGCTGGTTCATGGCGACTCGCTCAAAACTCCAGTGGCGATCTTTTCAATCGGCAGTTGATCCAGGGTCTAGAGCCTGATAGAAAAGCTTATCAAAGAAGTAATAGAGAAATACCTAAGGGGGAAGCATGTCAGCTCAAGAAAGTGATTTATACGAACTATCCATGTCAGAGGAATCCCAGCCTCTAATGGCGGCAGTTAAAAAACACATTGAAGAAAACGTAGAACCAATTACTGAAGAATTTGAGGCCCTTCACCAGGAGAAAGAGGACCGCTGGTCATGGCATCCGCGTCAGCTCGAGCTACTGGAAGGCGCGAAAAATAAAGCCAAGGAGTCAGGGCTTTGGAATTTCTTTCTTCCTGACTCCGAGTCAGGCGAAGGCTTAACCAATCTAGACTATGCTTATATCGCGGCCGAATTAGGGAAATACGGTTTAGCTTCTGAATCCCTAAATTGCAGCGCACCTGACACAGGCAATATGGAAGTGCTGGAAAGAGTAGGAACGCCCGAACAAAAAGAACAGTGGTTAAAGCCACTTCTGAATGGAGAAATCAGGTCAGCTTATGCGATGACCGAACCGGCTCTGCCCTCTTCAGACGCGAAAAACATTAGTACGAGCGCGGTTCTAGATGGAGACGACTGGGTGATCAACGGTGAGAAGTACTACATTTCTGGAGCTGGAGACCCGAGATGTAAGATTATGATCACCATGGTCAAAACAAGTCCCGACGCTGCGCCCAGTAGACAACAGTCTCAAATACTGGTGCCCACAGACACCAAGGGAGTTGAAATACTGGAGGGTATGCAGGTATTTGGTCAGGATCACGCTCCTCGAGGACACATGCACATCAAGTTCAACGACGTCCGAGTGCCTAAAGAAAATATATTACTTGGAGAAGGACGAGGNTTTGAGATTTCTCAAGTACGCCTTGGTCCTGGACGCATTCATCACTGCATGAGATCAATCGGCAAAGCCGAAAAAGCACTAGAATTGATGGTCAAAAGATCCGCAACTAGAGTGGCATTTGGAAAACCAATCGCAAAACTCGGCAAAAACCTCGAAGTTATCTCAAGGGCGAGAATCGAAATCAACGCCATGAAACTTGCAGTATTGCAGGCNGCAAAGGCAATGGATGTACTNGGTAACAAAGAAGCCAGGGTTTACGTAAGCGCNGTTAAAGCGATGGTCCCCGAAAAAGTCTGCCTGATTATCGACCAAGCTATACAGATGCATGGTGCAACTGGCATCTCGCAGTGGACCCCTCTGGCCTCAATGTATACCGACTTAAGGCACCTGCGATTTGCCGATGGGCCGGACGAGGTTCATCACATGGTGGTTGGTCGAGCAGAATTACAAAAATACGATCTCTGGTAGACAACCAAACCTCAGGTTGGGAGTTACCTCTCCCGACCTGTTTTAGCTTACGAGTGNATCAGATACTAGGTTGTCTTACTCCCCCAGAAGCTTTCGCTTAAAGCGCCTCATCCCATGGAGCCAACGATCATAATCGTTGGCTTTTCTTTGGAAATAGGTTTCAACTTCAGGATGGGGCAATACTAAAAATCGACCTTCGCGCATCGTCTCAATGCAGGCATCCGCGACTAATTCAGGTTCAAGCACCCCATCTCCCCCAGCTTGGGATGGCTGATTTGGATCGCGGTTCTTTGCGCGCTCGCCNCCTATATTCGTTCTCACAGCCTGAGGACAAAGCACTGAAACGCCGATACCCTGCTCTGCATAATTAATGGACAGCCACTCCGCAAGTGCTACGGCTGCGTGCTTGGAAACCGCGTACGGCCCTGAATCCATTTGGGTCAGTAATCCCGCTGCAGAGGCTGTACTAAGTAGATAACCACTACCCCTTTCTAACATACCAGGGAGAACCGCCCTCGCCGCCGCCAAGTGGGACCAGGTGTGCACGTTCATCATTTTTTCCCAGTCAGCAGTNGGNAAATCTAATCCGCCAGCCTGTCCATACCCAGCGTTGGAGATAAATACGTCAATTCGACCCTGTTCGGATTCAACTTTTTGCACGATCTCTTCAATCGCCTTCTCGTCACTGACATCTAGACCAATTGACGAGGCCTGCTCACCAATCGAGNCAGCAGTTTCAGCCGCGTTGTCCGCATTCATATCCGTACAGATAACGAACTCAGCTNCATTTTCTGCAATCCTTTGCGCTAGCGCTCGGCCAATCCCTGAACCGGCTCCGGTCACAACGACCACTTTCCCTTGCATCTCCATTTTTTCCTCCTTAACTACGAAACCGCTACCCCAATTAATTGAGCAAGAAGCATAGCAACCCTAGAGACCTAGAGTACATAGAGATCAACGGGGATAGAGCGATTCTGTAGTTTCAGACCAAGCAGAATTGGTTTTCTCAATTACGGGCTAATCAAAAAAATACGTATGAACGCACGACTATATTCTTACGACATCGAGCATCATCAGGTGCCGTATGATCCACACAAGCTGTATGAAAAGACCACCGCGACACCGATCCATCGAGGACCGAATCGTAGCACTTAAGCATAGAAACCTCGGTAGAGGTCTGTTGTGGTATCCAATACCACTCATGCTCAGGTCGATAAGTAAAGCGGGTGGTCTCACCAACTCGATCATCGTAGACCCTATAATTATTAATGTAGGGCTGATCCGCAAAAGAAGGCCAAGCGCAAAGCACAAATGGATATTGCTCGACTGTTTCCATCGGCTTTGCAAGATTAATGGACATAAACCGACGCGACATCTTCTCATCGGCCTGCTCAGGCGTGTAGCTTTGCTCTCGACCAAAATTCCTGAGGTTTTTTGTTAACAACTCCCGACACCTTACGCGTCCGCTGTTGTCATTTAAGTCGTTATGAACCAGGTTGGCATAGTTGGCGTTTACCCCAGGGTTTTTATTTTCCTGGTCTTCAGTCCGGTCGCCTTCGTAATCTTTGTCAAAGACGTCATGATTGTAGACCAATGCATCGGTCGCTCCCGGAAAAAACTCCAGCAACAATTTCTCCATTTCAGGATAAAACACCCGCTCCACTTCAGCTGCGTCATAAAAGTTTTCACATTTAGATTCGCAGTGGGCAAGTGAGACACCGAGTTTATCCATGCATTCGGAGCTGTAGGGCGAAAGTCCAGGGTAATATTCCTCTATACGACGAGCGTCCCTCATAACCTGGGGAAAGAAAAGTCTTCTGCGAGCTGTATCTATTTCATCTTGTTTTAGCGCTTTTGCCTCTTCAGCTCTTTCGGGGTCGGACCACAATGCGTTTGAAGAGACTATCGAGTAGGACGGCTGCTCATGAATTGTGTAAGGCAGAGGCAGCGCCAAACCACCCTCAGGAGCCTCCATATTTAGGGAGCGAATGTGATCAAGACATTCAGAGTATCGTCGAAAACCGGGGCCCCACTTCGTTTCTATCGGGCCAGGCGGTGCCTTCTCCAGCATTTCTGACAATGCCCGCCCTTCCCCAGTAGCGATTTGCGCAAGAGCAGCCTCCGTCGCCGCACCGGTTCCAGCGTCACCATTCTGATCAAAAGACATATAAGACAGCCCACCATTATCGGCAATTGGTGCAGGTTGACCTTCCGTTAATTGCAANGGAGGCACATANGGAACTTCCACTCNANTGTCCCCAGAACNGTTTATCTCTGCCATATCCCTACCCTNTNTTCNANTCTCCTGAAGATTTTGTCACAGTGAAGCCGATCATTCCAAAGAGCGTAATCGCTTATAAAAATACTTAAACGTTATAAAGACNGGNNANTCTNGAACCCNANAACGAAGCNATAGTCGACCNGTTAATCGGTTTCTTCNANAGNCCCCTTTGAATCAGCNACAAGCCAGGGAATCAGCCAGAACCAACCCACNACCGGCACAGGAAGCACCCACAACAAAGACCACCATCCACTTTTACCCACGTCTCGTANACGCCTTACTGTTGCTGACATAGTCGGTATCATCATGACTGGACGGTAGGCCAGTACCAACAAGCCAACCTGTTCATCGACATACCCTCCAGGCAACAAATNCCCAAAAGGCAGTTCCTTTAATACCACCATCTGTACGAGAAAATAATGATCAATCAACCAAATGAATACGTAAGCAACTATAAAAAACAAGAGAAAGAACCAAAAATCCGCCTTCGAAGTACGTCCACTAAAATCAAAATAGAGTCTTAAACCCTTTAAACTCGCAGAACCGAACCGTTTTAGAAAANACCCGATCATTGAACAACTCCACCTGTGATTGACAAACCNGCGCCAAACAAGCATATCGAAATAAATTACAGCTTTTCCATTAATAGGCACTCCAGCCAAGAGTTCATCAATACGCCAATCCATAGCAACGCTCTTTCTTTTCTCGTGCTATGGTAAAGGCGTTGAGCACTGGCGAGGGAGAGGACCATGGCAAACCCTGGAGCAAAAGAGAGAAACTCCACAGGGGGACTATATTCTCATTATGTGTTGATCGTGTTGATGATTGTCTACATATTCAACTTCATTGATCGTAATATCCTTTCCATTCTGGCGGAGGACATCAAAGCCGATCTGGGAATTACCGATGCTCAGATGGGCTTTCTCTACGGCACCGTCTTTGCTGTTTTTTATGCCGTATTTGGTATCCCATTAGCGCGCTTCGCAGACGTATGGACCCGACGAAGTTTAATATCGATCGGCCTGGGATTTTGGAGTCTTATGACCGCCGCTTCAGGACTCGCGAGGTCGTTCACGATGTTAGCCGCGTGCAGAATAGGCGTAGGCATCGGAGAAGCCAGCGCCTCGCCGTCGGCCTATTCCATGTTAGCCGATTACTATCCTCCTCATATGAGAGCTACGGTAATCGCAATCTACGCGGCCGGAGTCTACATTGGTGCGGGAATTGGGATCTTCCTGGGTGGATATATTTTGGATTGGTGGGCAACCACCTATCCAGTTGATCCACCCTTTGGATTAAAAGGTTGGCAGGCAGCATTTATGGCCGTGGGTATTCCAGGAATCCTGATGGCCCTATGGGTCAGAACTTTAAAAGAGCCTGTCCGAGGCATAACCGAAGGTATTGTTGCGGAAAAACACCCAGCACCTTTCAAACTACTGGGTGAAGAACTTCTCTCGGTAATCCCTCCTTTCAACATAAAGCCACTGTTGGGACATCCAAGAGAACTAAGATTTAACTTCGTTGCCGCTGCAGGTATTGCTCTGACCGCTTATTTATTGATATTGCTCACTGGAAGTATCGCCCAGTGGATAGCCACCGGCATAGGAGCTTACGTTACCGTCTCCTGGATACAGTCACTGAAAGTTAAAGATCCAGCGACCTACGGTATGATGTTTAAATCCAAAGCGTTCATCTACACCATGCTGGCATTCCCTACGACCTCCTTTGTCGGTTACGGAGCTGGTTTTTGGGTACCCCCTTATCTCTTAAGAGTGTACGAGGTGTCGCCTGCCGAAATCGGTCTTTACATTGGCTTGGGTTCGGCGACCGGTGGATTTTTAGGTATTACTCTAGGAGGCATACTCGCTGACTACCTGAAATCAAAGGTCGCGTGGGGGCGCCTGGTGTTGGGATATGTTTCTATTATTGGAACGATACCCTTGTTATTCGCCCTGTTGTACAGCCAAAGTCTCGTGGCTGCTTTCTTACTCAACTTCTTTGTGACAATCCCGGCGGCCTGCGGGGGCGGAGTTCCTCCAAGTACCGCTAGTGATTTAGTAATGCCCAGGATGCGGGCGGTAGCGGGCGCTTTTTACATATTACTCAATACTTTCATTGGGTTAGCGCTCGGACCCTATGTGATGGGCGAGTTATCCGATTTCTTTCTCTCAACCGGGCTCAGTGACTCCGAAGCATTGAGAATGGCAATTCTTGTTTCGATGCTAACTTTCATTCCTGCGCTTATATTTTTGTTTTTAGCGCAACGACATTTGGCTCAGGACGAGAGCTCCCGGATCGAGCGCGCAAAAGCGCTGGGAGAAAAATTTGATCTTCAAGAAGCTCAGACAGCCGATTAGAAAACGCAGATAAATAATCCAACATGCAACTGCTAATAGGTCGAGACGGACTTCCTTTATTTTCCTCTTCCAGAGTCTTTGTTAACTTTCTCTTATTGGTTCTCTGCTCACAATTTGCATTTTCGGTGCTGGCAATGAGAGGGGCCCTTCTCCCGCAAATGCTTGATCTATGGGAGATATCAAAAACCCAATTTGGCATTCTTATGACGATCTACGGCGTCGTTCACAACGTATTCTACTTATGCCTTGCCTGGGCCCAAGATCGTTTCTCCACCCGATCACTCATTTCAATTAACATGGTCCTCGGAGGGGTTACTACATTTTTTCTCGGTAAAACCACCGATTTCGCTACTCTGTGTTTTTTGTTTGTCATGCTCTCATTATGGTGCGAGGGGGCTTTCTGGCCAGCCATCTTGTCGGCGGTACGTAAATCAACCTCTGACTCCAACCAAAGCAAAATCTTTGGCCTCCTGGAAGGTGGGCGAGGTGGAGTGGAACTTTTTCAAAACACACTCGCTGTGGGTTTGTATACGGCTCTGGGTTATAACGTACTCGGTCTAGAGCTTGCTTTTATGGTTAACGCGGGAATCATGATTATTCTGGGAATAATCGCCTGGTTGAGACTGCCAAAAGAAACGTTACTTAAATCCGGCGCCGACGCGAAAAAGGCCAATCGCGAAGTCTTCGAGGGAATGAAAGTCACTCTAAGGTTGCCTGAGGTGTGGTTGGCAGGAGCAGCAGGATTCGCGGTCTACATGGCCTATACCTCTTTACCTTTTTTTCTGACCTACCTCGATGAACTGCACACCCGACCTATCTTAGCCATCTCAGTTTTTGGCATCCTCTCCACTTCAGAAGGACGAATAGCAA
>PBUF01000021.1 GCA_002727775.1 Gammaproteobacteria bacterium | reverse complement strand
GTACCCAGTGGAGGTGCCGATCGATCAGTATGCTGAGAGTGCCGTTGGATTAGAATGCGAACAAATATCCGGGACCATTAAATATAAATATTTTGTGCTAGATGTTGAGCAGAAAATGGTTTTCGAGTGGGCCAATGAAGATTGGCGGGCCCAACCTCTGAGTCGAGTAACCTCTGATGAAGTCGAGTGGAGTTATTGGCAGGTATTCTCGTATGTGTTGAACCGAAAAAATTTGAATTTAAGGCAGTTTGGTTTTGCTAATTATCGGTGTGTGCTGCGGGAAGTTATTGAGATCCCTGATCGGGTAAACCTTGCTTATCAAGGAAACAAGATCTAAATCTTTAGCCACTTTCATCGGTGCCTAAGTTCGCAATCAGTTCTGCCGTAGTCGGGCGTGCAGATGCCTCTTTCACAAGACATGGTGCCTTTGTAAGGACTGCAGGTGTTGTTTTCTGGGAAATGAGGCCCTGGTGTGTCGTCAGGACGTTGGATGGGGGCAAACAAGCTGCAGCCGCAAATAAAGTTGATACTTAAAAAAATGAGCGATACTTTTTTAGAAGTTATTTGCTGGTATTGGTAAATCATCGTCTTTTCCTGAATTGCTCACATTTTTTTACGGCTATTTTAAGATTTATCAGTTTGATTGTATCCAAGGTCTTCTAAATGATTTTGGTGTATTGAGCGTGTAATTCGATATCTTGAGATTGTTAAGATGGCAAGTAAGCCTGAAATTGAGCCGGATAAAATAAATATTAAACCAAGGTATGAGGCTGCGAGCTCTTTCTCTGCAAGAGTTTTAGCAATATCAAAACCAGCCCAGGTAATCATAACGCCGCTGCCCAGTATGCCAATGTTACCGACTAATTTGTTTAAGAAATTATTAGCTGAAAATACCAAAGCTTCAGAGCGGGTTTCAGTTTTCTTTTGTTCGTCTTCGACGATGTCTGAAAACATTGATGCAATCAATATCCAAAATCCACTCCAAAGGAAATTTTGGACGAATGCATTGAGGCAAAAGAGCCACCACAAGAAGCTGAAGGCTCCTTGGCCAGTTGGGGGTAAAATATCTGTGTCGTAGTGAATATCAATAACCCTAAACCCAATAAATATCGGACTGGTTAACACCGCGGCCAACGCAAGATGGATAGCTAGCCTTTTCTTGTCGAATCTTTGGTCTATCAATGCTTTGATGAAAATCGCAGCAGCGACCACACCCGGTAGCTGAATAAATCCACTGAAAAAAAGGTCTTGTGGCCCCCAGTGCCATAGATGGTTGTTAAGATAAAGCGCGGAGCCACCATTAAGTCCTCCGTTTAGTCCAAAAAACATCATCGCAAAGAATAACGCAAGCCAGGATTTGTTTGTGGTGAGAGATTTAATTTCTGGCCACAGCTCTCTAATAGAGGGGGTTTTGTTGGCGCTAGGAGGCAATTTGTATTCGACTTCGATATATCGCATACGCCAAGTCGAGTAACCGCTATAGCCTAGAAACACTACGCTGACCCAAACGGCTGACCAAAGATAGCCTTTTGGGTCACTCCAGTCTTCTGCCATAAAAAATAAAAGTACTGGTGCTAGTGAGTAACCGACTCCTGCCGTGCCTGCTATCCTAGAATTGCTCCATAGAACTGTTCTCTCATCATAGTTACGGTAGAGTTCAAGTCCTAGTGCTTCACGAGGTATGTTGTACGCGGTATGGGCTACACGAAATAAACTGGTGAGTAGAACCATCTGGCTGAATAGTGCGAAGTGTGAAATCTCAAGTTGAAGAGCAAAGAGGAGGATAAGGCATAAAGCCGTAGGTATCACGCTGACAAGCATGAAAGGGATTCTTCGCCCAAGAGGATGTCGGAAACGGTCGGATAGATAACCGATCATCGGGTCCGAGACTGCATCAAATGTAATAGAGATTGCTATGGCTAGGCTAGCTAAGTAAGCAGGGAGACCGAGAATCTGGTTATAGAAGTAAAGTAAGAAAAGGTGTAAAAATTCATAAATGCCTGCATTACCCGCGTTCCCGGCTAGCCAATACCACATTTTTTTTGGCATTTTCCAAGACAGAAAGGTAAGACTTCTGATTGGGCCGACACTGCCTTCTAAAGAATGTATTTTGTTGAACAGATATTCTCTTTGCGGCCGTGGTGTTTTGTTCTGTTCTGACCTGCTCAATGTTTCTTCTTATCATCTTCTTCGTCATTTCAAGCTATCAGTATTTGAATAGCTTAACCAATTTTTCATTTTGTCCGGATTATCTGTAAAGATGCCATCGACGCCCATATTGAACAATTCTTCAGCCTTTTTTGGAGAATTGACGGTATAGACGAAGACCTTAAATCCTCTTTCCTTAATTAATTTGACTCTATTTTCGTTTACTATTTTTACGGAACAATTGATTGCCACGGCGTTGAGCTCTTCAGCGATTTCCGTGCATGANTCTTCCCATCTATGAAATAAGGGTGCTAGGGGAGTGTTTTTGTCTGCTGCTCGAAATGCCCTGAGCTCTTTCAATTTAAATGATGAGACGATAGTTGGAATCGCATCGATTGCTTTTATATAGTTCGCTGTCAGTAAGCCCGTGTTGTCTCCCTTCAATTCAATATTGAGGCCGATTACCGTGTTCAAAGTTTTCATCTCATTCTCGATGAGCGATATCACTTCACTAAGAAGAGGTACAGAAGCTCCATCTTTTGTCAGTATCTGAGGTAAATCGGCTAAAGAAATTTGGCTAACTTTGCCTTTGTGATTGGTGGTGCGGTCTAACGTGTCATCATGAATGACTATCAATTCATTTGTTTTGCTGTCGTCTCTGACCTGGTGAACATCAAGTTCAATTAAAGGGCATCCCAATTCGCAGGCTATCTTGAAACTACCAAGAGTATTTTCGGGAGCTAGAGCTGCTGCGCCCCTGTGTCCGACGACGACTTTCTCAAAATGTGAAAGATGTTCCCGGAATTGTGCTAACTTAATATTCACGGATGAAGCCGATGACCATGGACTGATAGAATAACTCTCATGACATACGAAGTACTAGCTAGAAGACTCAGGCCCTCGGTTTTTTCTGAATTAATTGGCCAAGATCAAACGGTTCGCGCCCTCACCAATGCTCTCGACTCGGGTAGGTTGCATCATGCTTATTTGTTTACTGGAACGCGGGGAGTGGGGAAGACCACTATCGCCAGGATTTTAGCGAAATGTCTAAACTGTGAAGANGGTGTCTCTTCGCAGCCGTGCGGTAAATGTAGCGCTTGTTTAGGAATCAAAGAAAATAGTTTTATTGATCTTATTGAGGTTGATGCGGCGTCTAGGACCGGCGTGGACGATACTAGAGAGCTGTTGGAAAATACTCAGTATTTACCATCGAATGGTCGTTTTAAGGTCTATCTGATTGATGAAGTTCACATGTTGTCCACGGCCAGTTTTAATGCGCTCCTGAAGACTCTGGAGGAACCGCCCGACCACGTTAAGTTTCTTTTAGCGACTACTGACCCCAAAAAGGTACCGGTAACGGTGCTCTCGAGGTGTCTGCAGTTTCAGCTTAGGAATTTATCTGCTCAGTCGATCAGTGGTTATTTAGAAGGGATACTCAATACTGAGGGTGTTGATTTCGAATCTTCCGCTATTGAGGTAATTGCAAAAAATGCGTTGGGTAGTGTGCGTGATGCTTTGAGTTTGACGGATCAAGCTATAGCTCATGGTGACGGACATGTTTCTCATGACAATGTAGTGGATATGTTAGGGGTGGTGGGTAGAGACGAAATTGAATCGATCTTATCGGCACTCGAAGTTGGTTCCGCTCGGCAAATTATTGAATTTTCTTCCGAATTGGCTGAACGGAATACAAATTTCAGTGACTTATTGAAAGGGGTCATTGAGGCATTGCATGCTTTGGCCGTAGATTGCTCTCTTGGAAAGACCTTAGACAAGAATTTCACTTCTGAAGAATTGCAGTTGTACTATCAAATTGCGCTCGTAGGTTTGAGAGATATTAATGTCGTGCCTGATGAACGCAGTGGATTTGAGATGACGATGCTCAGGATGCTCTCTTTTGCTCCTTCTCCTGTCTCATCTGTTCCTCGTCGAAACAAAAATGTTAACGATTCTGAAGCCTCTCCATTATTAGACGATACGCAAGACGTTTCGGATGCGTCATCAGGAGATCGATCTTCTAGTGCGGAGCCGTTTCAGGTCATGAAAGAAGAAAGCGGAGAGCCGGCTGTTGAAATGGCAACTCAAGAGTCTGGCTTTGTTTTACATGATCAAGAAATCGACTGGGAACAGAAGATAGATGAGATGGGGCTGGGAGGTATTTCCAGAATGATCGCGGAAAATTCTGTCGTCTCGAAATGGCAACTACCAAACATAGAGTTGGTTTTGGATTCCAATCACGATGCCTTATTGTCTCCTCAACTAACTGAAGAGCTGCNAGAAGCCATTTGCCTTGNTGAGGGNAGGGAAGTTTCTTTGAAAATTGAGANNGGNGNGTTACAGCAAGAGACTATAGCTAAGAAGAAAGTGAAANTAGAAGCCGAAAGGCAAGCAAGAGCAGAAGCAGTGGTCAAGGATGACCCTAAAATCACTGGCCTTTTAGACGAGTTTGAGGGTGAGCTAAAGGAAGTAAAGCCACTAGATTAGAGGAGACATAAATGAGCTTAAAAGATTTTGGTGATCTCATGAAGCAGGCTCAACAGGCGCAAGGCAAAATCCAGGAGATACAGGAGCAGGTGGCGTCTTTGGAGGTTGAGGGAGAGAGTGGAGCCGGTTTAGCTCGAGTATTGATGAATGGACGCCACGAGGTAAAGAATGTGACATTGGATTCAGGTTTATTGGATGAAGAACTAGAAGTTGTCGAGGATCTAATAGCCGCCGCCTGTAACGATGCTGTTCAAAAAGTTGAAAAAGCGCAGGCCGATAAGATGAAAGAGCTTGCAGGAGGTATGGGATTTCCTCTGGGAGGGCTTAAGTTTTAATGGCACTGATAGACGAGCTCGTAAAAGCGTTTCAAGTATTGCCGGGGGTCGGGCAGAAGACTTCTCAACGGATGGTGCTTCACTTGTTGCAAAGAAACAGAAATGGGGGAGCGAATCTGGGAGATCTTTTAGTTAGAACTATGTCGAATGTTCGGAAATGCTCCAAGTGTCAAAATTTCACAGAGGATCCGATCTGTCGAATCTGTTCTGATGCTAATCGAGATGGTGCTCTCTTGTGCATAGTAGAATCAGCCGCTGATGTGTTGGCCTTCGAGCAAGCGGGTGGCTACAACGGATTCTACTTTGTGCTCCATGGGCGGTTATCTCCTCTGGATGGGATAGGGCCTGATGAACTTGGTTTAGACGAATTGGTTAGGCGAATAGAGGAATTAAGGCCAAATGAATTGGTGTTAGCAACAAATCCTACCGTTGAAGGTGAAGCAACAGCGCATTACATAACGCAAATTATTGATGATTCTATTGAGAAGGTGTCTAGGATAGCGCATGGTGTGCCTCTTGGTAGCGAAATAGAATACGCGGATGGGGGGACTTTGACGCATGCCTTACAAGGCCGACGAACCATCAGTTAGTTGGATATCAGATTCAGCAGATTTAAAGGCGGTAGTTCGAGATTTTGACTCAGTTGTTGGAATCGATAGCGAATTTAAGCGGACTAACACCTTTTATCCTATCCCAGCGCTTTATCAGGTTGCGTCCGGTAAAGATGTTTTTTTACTGGACCCTTTATCGATAACGGATTGGTCGGCTTTAGTTGATTTCCTTGAAGATGAAGAAAAACTCAAAGTCTTTCATGCCTGCCAGGAGGACCTTGAGCTTGTTGCGTCGCATATGGGCGCGACTCCGCGTAACGTTTTTGATACCCAGTTTGCATACGCTTTTTTGAGTGATTCTTACAGCTTGAGTTATGCAAACTTGACGGAAGAGATGCTTCAAGTCGGAATTAAGAAAAATGAAACTCGTTCAGATTGGTTACAGAGGCCTCTTACAGAAGCGCAAGTAGAATATGCGATAGAAGATGTAGTGCATCTTTTTGCGCTGTATGAACGCCTCGAAGTAAAGCTTGAAGAACTAAATCGGATTGATTGGTTCCATGAGGATAGTAATGAACGTGCGTTATACAGAGAAGTTGAACCATCGGAATATTACAGGACGATGAAAAGAGCATGGCAGGTTGAGGGACNTAGTCTTGCGATTCTCAAAGAGCTCAGTGAATGGAGGGAGGTGAAGGCACGTTCAGACAATGTCCCTAGACGAAGGATTGTCTGGGATGAGCATCTGATTGAGTTTGCAAAAAAAGGNTCCCTAACAATACAAGACGTTCGTTCACTTTTGCCGCCNGCCGTNTTTAGTCAGTACGGAGATGAAATCCTAGATAGTTACAACAAGGGAAAAGATAGCGATGTCCCTGAGGCTGTCGATNGGCCGCTTTCCTCAGCTCAGAATCGTTTGGTGAAGGAGATGAGAGAGGTGGCTCAGCGAATAGCAAAGGAGCTGGGTCTTTCTGTTGAACTTCTTGGGCGAAAAAGAGATCTGGAGGAGTGTGTTCGTTTTTTTGAGNGAGCTGGCCGCTTATCAAGTTTTTACGAGGGATGGCGATTAGAGCTTATTGCACCTGATTTTCTGAAAATNCTTGATCGTTAGCAGTTAACTAGACATGGTGNCTCCAATAAAAANNCAAGAGATTAAAGTTTTTAAAAGTCTGAAGAAACTTGATACCTATCTGTATGTGGATAAATCACAGAATTTTGAAGAGTTGCCGAGCGCATTGAGGGATTCCTTTGGTCAATATGAATTGGTTTTAGANATGGTGTTATCNGCAGAAAGGAAGCTGGCTCGTGCGGATACGAATCAAGTTCTCTCGGATATTGCGTTAAAAGGATTTTATTTGCAGTTACCGCCAACCATTGATGAGCTGAGCAATGAGTGATCAAGAAAGTGAAAACTTTTGGGAATGTAAAGATCTTGATGAGATGTCACCTGCAGAATGGGAAAGCTTGTGCGATGGTTGTGCGAGATGTTGTATGGTTAAACTTGAAGATGAGGAGACGGCTAGCGTCGACTATACCGCCGTTGTCTGTCACCTATTAGATGATCACTCATGCCGTTGCACGAGATATCTCGAAAGACACGCTTTGGTGCCCGATTGTGTTCAGCTAACCCCAGATAACGTGCTCGACTTCAAGTGGCTACCGGTGAGCTGCGCTTATCGACGGATTGCAGAGGGAAGGCCCTTAGAACCCTGGCATCCTTTAATTTCTAAGAAACCTGACTCCGTACACGAAGCACAAATTTCGGTTCAAGATAAGGTTGTTAGCGAGTTGAGCGTTCACGAAAACCAGTTAGAGGACATGATTATCAAGTGGGTCGAGTATTGAGCGAAGATAAGGTAAAGCCATGGCAACAGATATGACACCATATTTTATTGGGTGGTCGATTTTAATTGGCGCCTCCTTTTTATTGAGTCTTGTGGCTTTCTTCTGGTCTCGGTCGGTGCTTGGTTTTTTTTCTAGTTTCCTATTGAGTGCCATGCTATTCGTTTTTTTGATCATTCCCGCACCGATACCAAACTACCAAGGGTACTTTGCCCCGGCTTATGTTGTGTTCGTATTTGAAACGTTTTTCCAGACAAAAGGTTCCTCCACGATCAGCGGGCAAGTGTTGATTCTGGCTTTAGGGACCGTTTTCATTTTGATGGTTGCAGGAAGATATTTTTCGATTAAGAAGAAGGGATAGCTTATTAGACAGCTATNGGCCAGTAATTTGCGTAGGATTAGCGAGAATCTAATGGTTAANGAGGGGAATCTCGAGTTCTAACTGACGATGCAAGGGCCAGAGAAAGTTGCAGTGCTCGCCTAGGGTATTTAAAGTAGATGCCTGTGAGTTGGTTTCGCCAAATAGATAAGAGAGACAAGTTGTATGATTTTTGAAAGTACTGATAGCTATATATCAACCGATGAACTTAGTATGGCGGTTGATGCCGCTGTTCGTTTAGAACGGCCCCTGTTGATCAAAGGCGAGCCTGGCACAGGCAAGACCCAGCTTGCTATCGAAGTTGCGAAGGCGCTGAACATGGAGTTGTTGGAGTGGCACATTAAGTCAACCACCAAGGCTGTTAACGGACTTTATGAGTACGATGCGGTATCTCGTCTAAGAGATTCTCAATTGGGTGATGATCGGGTTAACGACATAAAAAACTATATTAAGAAGGGCAAACTTTGGGAGGCCTTTGAGTCTGAAGAAAGAGTTGTTCTTTTGATTGACGAAATAGACAAGGCTGATATCGAATTTCCCAATGATTTGCTCCAAGAATTGGATCGCATGGAGTTCTTTGTTTATGAGCTAGGCCAAACGATAAAAGCAAAACATCGACCGATCGTGATAATTACGTCTAATAATGAGAAAGAACTTCCAGATGCGTTTCTTAGAAGATGTTTTTTTCACTACATTAATTTTCCTGATAGAGAAACCATGCAGCAGATTGTTAATGTCAGTTTCGAGGGAATCAAACAGGACCTGGTCAAGGAAGCGATGGAGATCTTCTTTGATGTCAGAAAAGTACCTGGGCTGAAAAAGAAACCCTCGACATCGGAATTAATTGATTGGCTAAAATTATTGATGGCGGACGATATTCCTGATGAGATCCTAACAAATCGCGATCCAAGCAAGGCGATTCCTCCTTTGTATGGGGCCTTAGTTAAAAATGAACAGGATGTTCACTTACTAGAAAGGCTTGCGTTTATGAACAGACGAGACAGCAGGGGATAAGCGTGCTAATTAACTTCTTTATGACCCTAAGAAAATACAAGGTTCCCGTAACCATTCGAGAACTTCTTGACCTCTTGACCGGTTTAAAAGAGCAGTTGGTGTACGCCAATATAGACGATTTCTACCTGCTGAGTCGCACAGCCATGGTCAAAGACGAGAAAGACTATGACAAGTTCGATAGGGCGTTTAGTGCTTATTTTAAAGGGCTGGACGATCTGCACGGCTTGCTCGAGTCGCTGATTCCTGATGAGTGGCTTCGACGAGAGTTTGAAAAGTCTCTAAGTAAAGAAGATCTAGAACAGATCGAAGGGCTTGGGGGCTTAGAGAAACTGATTGAAGCTTTTAAAAAAGCGAAAGAAGAAGCGGAAGCAAAAGAGGCTGAAGAGGGTAAAGAAGGGGAGGATGGCGATAAAGGTGACGCCGATAGAGACGGTAAAGATGGTCCTGGAGGCCAAGGAAAAGGGAAAAAGAAAAAAGCGAAGAAAGTATGGGATGAACGGCAGTACAAGAATCTTGATGACTCGGTTGAGCTGGGAACAAGGAATATCAAGATGGCACTCAGGAGATTGAGAAAATTCGCTCGAACCGGACGTGATGAGGAGCTCGACATAGACGACACAATAAGATCTACAGCTCACAATGGCGGGATGTTAGATATCAAGATGCGTCCTGAACGAAAAAACACCGTGAAAGTTTTGCTAATGCTTGACATAGGTGGATCCATGGATGCCCACGTCAAGATCTGCGAAGAACTGTTTTCTGCAACGCGAACCGAATTCAAACATTTGGAAAGCTTCTATTTCCATAATTTTATTTATGAATCGGTCTGGAAGGATAATCGTCGAAGGATGGCAGAGAGGCTGCCTACCTTTGATATTTTCAACAAGTATGCTCACGATTATAAAGTAGTATTTGTTGGCGATGCGACGATGGCCCCTTATGAAATTACTCACGCGGGTGGCAGTGTTGAACACTGGAATGAAGAACCCGGCGCGACATGGATGGAACGATTCGACTCGGTTTACGACAAGTTGATTTGGTTGAATCCTACTCCACAAGAAACCTGGGAATATTCTTCGTCAGTTATGATGACTCAAGAGTTGGTTGGAGGTCGTATGTACCCTCTAACGGTTCGGGGTCTGGAAGAGAGTATGGGGGAATTGTCAAAGTANTCGGNTNGTANANGTCAGNTAGNGCGAGAAACNGCTNATAGCTGACACAAAAGGGCAAGACTGAGGTAGGTTGCCTTGGACTTAGATAACATGATGCGCCGCGACTACTTCAGGTTGCGACGATTTAGAAAACAAATAAACGACCAATCGATTATTGAATCGATACGACTGCGCGAATCCCGTGAAAATTCTAGACGACTTCTAGATTTGAGTGTTCCTGCNGAATTACCAATAGCAGAGCACTCTGAACATATCATCAACCTCATTAAAGATAATTCAGTCCTTATTCTGGCGGGAGAGACTGGCTCGGGAAAAACCACTCAGTTACCTAAAATGTGCTTAAGTGCGGGCTTGGGAGCAGGTGCGATGGTTGGGCATACCCAACCTCGTAGGGTTGCAGCGCGCACTGTAGCTCAACGGTTAGCTGAAGAAACGGGATCAACGGTAGGAGAGGATATTGGTTATTCCGTAAGGTTTGGCGACAGGACGTCGGAAAAGACATTGGTAAGAATAATGACTGATGGTCTGCTGCTGTCAGAGATATCTAAGGACCGATATTTAGATAACTATGATGCATTAATTGTGGATGAAGCTCATGAGCGAAGCCTGAATATTGATTTCCTGCTGGGCTATCTCAAACGATTGGTCAGTAAACGTTCAGATCTGAAATTAATCATTACTAGTGCAACCATAAACTTGGAACGTTTTTCCTCTTTTTTTAATGACGCACCGATCATCGAAATACCCGGTAGGAGTTATCCAGTATCAGTAGAATATCTTAATGAGCCAACAGACCTGAATTCTGGTATCGCGGATGCGTTAGATCAGATTCTTGCAAACAAAAATTCCGGTGCGAGAGATGTTCTGGTTTTTTTATCTGGTGAGCGAGAGATTTTTGAAACGGCTAAGTTTCTTCGTCAGCTTTATCAAAATCAGATAGAGGTGTTGCCTCTTTACTCTCGTCTTCGAGTCTCAGATCAGGAGAAGATATTCACAAATAAGGGTTCGCTTCGACGAGTCATATTGGCGACCAATGTTGCAGAAACTTCTGTAACTGTTCCGAATATAGGATATGTGGTTGACCCTGGTCTAGCTCGCGTAAACCGCTATAGCTATCGTTCAAAGCTTGAACGACTGCCGATAGAGCCGATTTCAAAAGCAAGTGCCGAACAAAGAAAAGGGCGTTGCGGCCGAATTGCTCCCGGTACTTGCTATCGCTTGTACGACGAAGCTGATTTTTTAACTAGGCCCGAATTTGCTGATCCAGAGGTTCAGAGAGTCAATTTAGCATCAGTGCTTTTGCGAATGGAGGGGCTCAAATTAGGTCAGATCGAATCTTTCCCATTTGTTGATCCACCTCAGGAGAGCGCAATAAGAGATGCCTATCGACTCTTGGATGAGTTAGGGGCTGTTAGTGCAGGTAAGATCACGAAGGTTGGCCGTTTAATGGCCAAAATCCCGTTAGACCCTCGGTTATCTAGAATGATTGTCGAGGCTGGAAGTTATGGTGGTTTGAACGAGATTTTGATTGTTGTCTCTGCGCTTTCTGTTTCTGATCCAAGGGAAAAGCCGGTGGATAAACTCGCCGCAGCCGACGCAAAACACCAGCAATTTNCAGACGAGCGCTCCGATTATCTAAGTCTTTTGAAGCTTTGGCGTTGGTTGGATGAGCAAAGATCTTCGCTGTCGAAAAACCAATGGCGTAAATTGCTTGCGAAGCAATATATTAGTTACTCCAGNGTGCAAGAGTGGAGAGAGGTTTACCGACAGCTAAAACTGATCAGTACGAAGGAGTTGGGTTATAAGATCAGCGGAGAACCAGCNAACTATGAGCTGTTTCACGAGAATATTTTGGTTGGTTGTTTAAGCTTGGTCGCGAAGCATGAATTCAAAGGAGAGTACATTGGCGCTCGTCATCTCAAGTTGCGAGTCTTTCCCGGCTCTTCGGTATCTAAAAAGAAGTTGAATTGGATTGTTGCTTCTGAAATCACCGAGACCACTCGTGTTTACGCGAGAACTGTTGCCCAGATAGATCCCAAGTCTATTGAGAAGAAAGCTAAGCATTTGGTGAAATTTTCCGACAGTGAACCGACCTGGAGTGCTAGAAGGGGCGAAGTAATAGCTTATCGAACAGTAAGTCTATATGGCCTAAGAATTGTCGAAAAACGAGCCATCTCATACGGGTCGATTGCACCAGATGTTTCTAGAGGATTATTTATTTCAGAGGGTTTGATTAAGGGTCTATTACCCAGGATACCGTCATTCCTTCAGCACAATCTTGCTCAAATGAAGTTAATAAAGGATCTCGAAGACAAGCATCGTCGTGCTGGCTTGTTGGTGGAAGACGCGGTTCTCCAAGAGTTTTACGAGTCAAAAATCCCCTCTCAAATAACGGGTTTTACCGATCTNCAAAATTGGCTAAGAAAAGCAAAACAGACAGAGACCGATGCATTGTATTTTTCTAAAGAAAATCTGTTGAAGGTCGCTGATGACTTTGTGCAGGAAGACTTTCCGGGTCATATTGAAATCGAGGGTTTTCTTTTAAAAGTAAGTTATTCCTTTGCGCCTGGAAGTTTAGATGANGGCGTTACGATAGAGATACCGATAAGTGTTTTACAGGTCGTTGGTCGGGAGCCCTTCGAGTGGCTAGTCCCTGGTATGTTGGAATCTGTTATTGAAAGTTGGATTAGATCGCTGCCTAAAGGACTGAGAAAGACGTTGATGCCTATATCGGAGCTNGTTTCAGAGTTGAGCAAAAAGTTGCTCNAAGGNGACGAATATCGAAAAGGGCGTTTATTGTCNAAACTCGCTAANCANATTAAAGAAGCTAGGGGNGGCAAAATAGATTCTGACGATTGGAAGGTAGAGCAGGTGCCTGAGCACTTAAGGCCCAACTTCCGAGTAGTGGACGACTCGGGTAAGAAAGTGGCCGAAGGTAGAGATTTTCGGGTGCTAAAACAACGTTATGTGGACGAAGCTCTGTCCAAAGATATCGCTCAAGAAAGCATGGAATTGGAGCCTAATCTGATTGATTTTCCAGTCCAAGAAATAGTGGATACGAAGACTATAAGCATAGATGCCCGAAAGATTCTGGTTTTTCCAGGGTTAGAGGATCGCTCAGGTACGGTTTGTCTTAAAGCTTTTTTAACGCCACAAGAGCGTGACCTTGCAAACCGCAAAGGTTTTTCCCGTTTGGTTTTTCTTAAAATGGGTAAACAACGAAGGTTCTTTGTTAATGAAGTAAAGAAGCTAAATGAGTTGAGTCTGCTCTATTCCTCTTTGGGAGACCGTGAAACATTTGAAGAGCAAATTATTCTTTCTTCGATATGGAATTGTTTTTTTGCTGATGATGAGTTGCCTAAAACAGCAGAATCATTTGAATCGCGATTAGAGAAGAGTAGATCAAAATTAGCCCCGGCATTCTTTCAGACACTTGATTTGTTTGCCGACGTGATCAAGTTGAGGTTTGAAGTGTATCGATCACTTCAGGATTTGGAATCGGTGTCTTATAAACCTGCTTGTGATCACATTGGGAGTTGGATTAGTCAGTTAGTTCCTAATGATTTTCTATTGAGTACACCTGGCTCCTTTGTCCAATTGTTGCCTAGATATTTGGAAGGAATTAAATATCGTGTGGGCAGTTTGCCCGGGCGGGTCTTAAAAGATAGAGGCCTTATGGAGAACCTGGTGCCACTGGAAGAAAGGCTGGAAGAGATCAAGAAGGCGGAACTCTATTCTTTGGAGAGTTTTGAGCCTCTTCGGTTTTTTTTAGAAGAGTATAAACTCTCAATATTTGCGCCGGCGTTGGCTAAGAAAAAAGTAAACAATCACCCTTTAAATTTGGCGCGAGATCGGGTTTCTTTGAAACGAGTAGATGCAGCGATTAGAGGCGAAGAACAGAGAGTGGGAATAATATAGCCTGATTAGTCCTTCTGCTTGGTTCTGAGTTTGGCATCAATGAAATCTGAGTGGTCAACATGGAGAAGATCTGCGAGTTTTCGGATTGTATATTCTTCCCACTGGTCGATATGTTGATCGGAATANGCTATTTGCCATAGGACAAAAATAATCTCCTTTTTGTCTTCGTAACTGAATTGCTCGTTAATCAGTTTTGTATAGNGATAGGATCCTACGCTGTCTTTATGGAGTGACACCGCGTTATCAAATAAGTCGTTTGCTTCGTCTGTNGTTTTGTCGAAAGTTTCTTGAAGAGCCGCGANGATTATNCGCTTTTCCTCATTACTAANGTCGTGGTCAGCCCACGCGACTTCCAACATCAAAGTCAATGAGGCGACAATTGNGTCAATTTCTTTGGGCTTGTCGGAATTCTTCTTGGGAAGTAGCCAATTCTTCAATTTTGAAAACATTAGAGAGCAAATCCTAATTGATCTACCGCCTCGTTTAGAATAGACGTGTTATTTGATTTTAGTCGGGTGGTATCAGAAAGNATTTGTCGATACTTTCTGGCNCCGGGCATCCCAGANAAACAATTTAACAACGGCCGGGTAAGCCTGTTCAATTTTTCCCCATGCTCCAATTGAATTGTCATGTAATCTAAATATCGTTTAAAGATGCTAATTCTCTCGGTATTGCTGATGACTCTTCGAGTATTGGAAATGGTAAAGAGTAATTCAGGATTTTGATAGGCGGCCCTTCCGATCATTACGCCGTCGGCCCAACTGAGTATTGGTNGAATTTCTTCTTCGTTAGAAAGGCCTCCATTAAAGACAATCTCCAATTCAGGGAAGGTCTCCTTTAAAACCTTGACTTTCTCAGGCTGTAATGGAGGAATTGAGCGGTTCTGGGCTGCCGAAAGTCCTTCCAAAATAGCGATCCTCGCGTGGACGTAAATGCGTTTGCAACCTGCCTTGGCGATNCGCTCTACGAACTTATTCAGGAACTCGGTTGACTCATCAGATCCAAGGCCTAGTCGACATTTCACTGTTACAGGTAAATCAGTAGCCGAATTCATGGCTTTTACACATTCTGCTACGAGATCAGGTTCTTTCATCAAGCACGCTCCAAAAGCGCCTCTCTGTACTCGTGGAGATGGACAGCCAACATTGAGATTAACCTCATCAAAACCAACCATTTGCGCGAGCTCAGTGCATCGAGCTAGATCTTCAGGCTCGCTTCCACCAAATTGCACCGCCACTGGGTGCTCTTCTTCAGAATACTCGAGTAGCTTGTGTTGTTGACCGAATGTTATAGCTGATGTACTGATCATTTCCGTAAAAAGCAAAACTTTTTGAGAAAACAATCGATGGAAAAAGCGGCAGTGACGATCAGTCCAGGCCATCATGGGAGCTACTGCGATGACTTTGTTCTCTATTAATTGGGCGTGATTTTCAATCATNTAACTCAGTTTTGTCTGATTAAATNGACCGAGCTAAAGTGGAAACTGTAATATTTTTGAAACATTTTGTTTCATTTTGCGCCATTAATTTCTCCATTTTGTGTTCATTTTCATATAGATTGAGCGTATGATCGCAGCGCGTTTAGCAGGAGTCTAGTCTTTAGACAGTAGTATCATGTCCGGTAAAAAGTTAAGTCTCAAGCAGAGAACAATACAGCAAGCAGTTCATGCAATAGGAATAGGAGTTCACTCTGGGCTTAAAGTGGGGATGTCGCTGCGTCCGGCCCCAGAAAATACCGGGATTATCTTCGTTCGTTCCGACCTAGACAATCAAGAGATAAAAGCGTTCGCGGAAAATGTTTCAGACACGACCTTATCAACTAGTGTTTCTCAAAATGGGGCGCAAGTGGCAACAGTCGAGCACCTAATGTCAGCGCTCTGGGGTATAGGGATTGATAACTTGTATGTTGAGCTGACTGGAGAAGAAGTACCGATAATGGATGGAAGTGCAGCTCCATTTGTCGATCTCATTAATTCCGTGGGAATCATCGAGCAAGAAGCGCCTAGGCATTTCCTGATGATAAAGAGAGAACTGAAAGTGACTCAGGGAGACGCCGAGGCGATTTTAAAACCTTTCAGTGGTTTCAAAGCGACGTATACGTTTGCGGCAGACCATCCTGTTTATAATCAATATCCCAAAGTGGCGAGCATAGATTTTTCCTCGGTATCTTACGTCGATGAAGTTAGTAAGGCTCGTTCTTTTGGTCTGGAAAGTGAACTCAACCAAGCTCAGGCTATAAATAAGTGTTTGGGCTCTAGCCTTGATAATGCCGTTGGCATTAATGACCATGAAATAATGAATGAAGAAGGCCTTCGTTATGAGGATGAGTTTGTCAAACATAAACTCCTGGATGTTATGGGAGATTTGTATTTGTTAGGCAAACCAATTCTAGGTGAATTTGAAGGGTATAAGTCGGGCCACGCACTGAATAATAAGCTAGCAAGAGCGCTATTGAGGGTGGAAGAAGCATGGGAGCTCGTGACGTTTGATCTTTCCAAAGGCCGGGCTAGGATGGAGCCAATGATACAGCCCGATTGTCTGTCCCTTTCTTAAAAAAAACACATATTTTTAGATTATCGAGTAAATCTTTACTCGTTTAATGGAATTCGCACTCGTAGGTCTCTATAATTGCGGCGGCGGAGTATTCGAAGCGCATAGGTGTTAATAGTTTTTAATCTTCTCAGGTCGATTAGGCAATGAATCAGGATAAATCCATCAATTCAGGAGCATGCTGCTCTGAGAATTTTGACTGGAAAGCAGATGGCCGCCTATCGATTTTTTTTTATTCCTTCTTGATCAGCCAGGAAAGTTAAATTGTCTGTCATTAAGATAAACAAAGGCATAGATCTGCCCATTGATGGCAAACCAGAACAAAAGATTGAGTTGGCCCGGGCGTCACGTAGTGTAGGAGTGATCGGATCCGATTTTTCCGGGATGAAGCCAACTATGCATGTTCAGGAGGGGGATAAAGTAAACTCGGGACAAGTGCTTTTTTCGGATAAGAAAAACGAAGGAGTCGTGTTCACCGCGCCTAGTGCGGGAATTGTTTCTGGTATAAATCGCGGAGAGAAAAGATCTTTGTTATCTGTGACCATCGACGTGGAAGAAGGACCAGAAGAAGAATTCCAGGCCCACGACGTCAAACAATTAGACCAACTAAACGGCGACGCGGTTCGAGAGCAGTTGGTCAAGAGCGGTCAGTGGATCGCGTTTCGAACTCGCCCTTTTTCCAGAGTGCCAGCAATAGACGCATCGCCTAATTCTATTTTTGTAACGGCGATGAATAGTGACCCGTTGGGCCTAGATCCGGCTGTTGTAGTAAAAGAAGCTCAACAAGAATTTGAGTCTGGCCTACTCATTCTGACTCGTCTTACCGAGGGTAAGGTTTATGTTTGTTCAGGTGAAGGTTTCGAAGTCGCTGTTCCAGAGCATGAAAGGATCAGCGGGCAAGTTTTTTCGGGACCTCATCCTGCGGGTTTGGCGGGCACCCACATTCACCATTTAGACCCTGTGGGCCCTAATAAAACCGTCTGGTACCTTGATTTTCAGGAGGTTATAGCGTTTGGCCATCTATTTTTGACGGGCAAGGTTATGACCCAACGCGTGGTCGCTTTGGCCGGGCCAGGTGTCTCGAATCCTAGGCTTTTGCGAGCAAGTCTTGGTGCTAATCTAACAGAATTAGTTGCAGGCGAAGTGAAAGAAGGAGAGCAAAGAGTGATCTCCGGTTCCGTTTTATCGGGTCGAGGAGCTGACAGTCCTGTTGACTACCTAGGTCGATATCATCACCAGGTAGCTGTGCTGGGTCAGAATAAGTCGCGAGATCTTTTTGGTTATTTATCTGTCGGAACGAAGAAGCATTCTGTGTTTCCTGTCTTTTTATCAAAGTGGTTAGGTGAGAAGGCGGTGGAATTTACAACGAGCACAAATGGGAGTCCAAGAGCTATGGTGCCGATTGGTACTTACGACACTCTCATTCCAATGGATATATTGGCGACTCAGCTGCTGCGAAGCTTGTTGGTCGGTGATATTGAAAGTGCGATTAATCTGGGATGTTTAGAACTTGATGAAGAGGACATTGCTTTGTGTACGTATAGTTGTCCTGGTAAGTACGAGTATGGGCCTGTTTTGCGCGAGATGCTCACGCAGATTGAGAGAGAAGGGTAAAGGTTATGGGTTTGCGTTCTTTCCTAGATGATATAGAGCCGCATTTCNCGAAAGACGGTAAGTTTTCGTATCTGTTCCCCTTGTACGAGGCGATCGATACGGCGCTNTACACGCCAGGTAAAGTCACGGGAGGGCCCTCTCATGTAAGAGACGGCCTGGATCTGAAACGGATTATGATGACGGTCTGGCTGCTAGCGGTAGCTGTAGGGCTTGTCGGCTCCTATTTTGTTGGTTACCACGCCAACCTNGCNATGGAAGCCTCTGGTATTGACTCTGTGTCCAATTGGAGAGGTCTTTATCTAAATCTATTGGTGAGCTATGACCCNGATAGTTTTTGGGATTGTGTTGTGCACGGAATAGGCTATTTGTTGCCTCTCTACGTCGTTGTGTTCGCNGCCGGTATTTTGTTTGAGGTAGTCTTTGCNTCAAAACGAGGTCACGAAGTAAACGAAGGCTTTTTTGTAACGTCGATACTNTATACNTTGACGCTCCCACCTGACATTCCNCTTCATTGGGCGATTATCGGGATTATTTTCGGTGTGGTGCTGGGTAAAGAGGTGTTTGGCGGTACGGGTAAAAACTTCCTCAATCCGGCCTTAACGGGCAGGGCTTTCCTTTACTTCGCTTATCCGGCAGATATGTCTGGGGATGCCGTTTGGGTTGCTGTCGATGGTGTTACGCAAGCGACTCCTCTAGGTAACGCCGCTTTAGGTTTAGATTATGGGGTGCAGCAGATTGATGCGTTTCTTGGATACATGCCAGGTTCCTTTGCAGAAACCTCTTTCCTGGCGATTCTTGTTGCGGGCCTGATTCTCTGTCTAACGAGAATAGCCTCTTACCGAATTATGTTGGGATCAGTGGCTGGGCTTGTTGCNACCGCCTCGTTATTTAATCTGATCCCGTCGACAAACCCTATGTTCTCCATGACCGCAGATTGGCACCTAATATTAGGGGGTTTTGCGTTCGGGACTGTTTTTATGGCGACAGATCCGGTGTCGGCTTCTCACACCAATACAGGTCGATGGATCTACGGATTTCTAATTGGATTTATGTGCGTGTTAATTCGAGTTGTGAATCCTGCGTTTCCCGAAGGCATGATGTTGGCAATCTTGTTTGGTAACCTGTTCGCGCCGCTAATCGATCATTTTGTCATGCAGTCCAATATCAAGCGGAGGGCAGCCCGTGGCCAACTTTAACAAGGATGGGTTAGCTAACACCTTTTTGATTGCGCTGGCGGTGTGCCTGGTGTGTTCTGTAATCGTGTCTGGAATGGCGGATTATTTAAAGCCGATTCAGCAACTCAATAAAGAATTAGACCANAAACAAAATATTTTNAGNGCGGCAGGATTGTTGCCTCAAGGATCTAAAGTTTCGGAAGATGGAAGAAGCATTGAGGAACTTTTTTCTGAGTTCACCATACGTGCTGTNGACCTTGATACTGGNGAGTTTACTGATCAAATCGATCCAATAGCTTTCGACCCTATTAAATCTGCTAAAGATCCTAGTGTTTCCATAGCGTTAGATGGTGAACAGGATATAGCAACNATCAAGCGCCGCGAGAACATATCTATTGTTTATATCAAAATGGTAGAGGGAGTGATTGACAAGTTGGTTATACCGGTTAGGGGCTATGGGCTTTGGGGTACTCTCTACGGGTATTTGGCTCTGGAAGGGGATCTGACGACGATTTCAGGGATTGGTTTTTATAATCATAAGGAAACTCCGGGGTTGGGAGGNGAAGTCGATAATTCTAAATGGAAAGCATCTTGGAAGGGCGTGCGGCTTTATGATTTAGGACGAAATCCATCGGTAGCGCTTGTAAAAACTCGGTCGGATTCAAGTTCGGAAAATGCGGAGTATGAAGTGGATGCACTTTCTGGAGCGACATTTACGACTCGAGGCGTGGANAATTTAGTTAACTTTTGGACTGGCGAACTTGGTTTTGGAAACTTCATCGAGCGACTACGCGTTTCTCGAGAACTAGCGCAGAGGTAGAGGGAAAGTATGGCAACTCAAAAAGAAGTACTTCTAGATCCTGTTTTCAACAACAATCCAATCGCGCTGCAGGTGCTGGGTATCTGTTCGGCTCTTGCNGTNACGGTCAGCTTGTCGACGACGTTAGTCATGTGTATGGCTGTGGTTTTCGTGACAACGATGTCTAATTTGGCAGTTTCCTTAATAAGGAACCGAATTCCCACAAATATCAGAATCATTGTNCAAATGACGATCATTGCTTCCTTGGTGATTGTGGTTGATCAGGTGTTACAGGCTGTTGCGTACGATATCTCCAAGGATTTATCGGTCTTCGTTGGTTTGATTATTACGAACTGCATAGTTATGGGAAGGGCTGAGGCTTTTGCCATGCAGAATGGGCCGTGGTTATCTGCACTCGATGGGTTTGGAAACGCGTTGGGTTATAGTGTGATTCTGCTCGGTGTCGCTTTCATTAGAGAGCCGCTCGGAGCCGGCACCTTTTTTGGTTACGAGATTTTGCCGACCGCGGATAATCCTGGAATGTTTGGATGGTATTACCAACCTAATGGAATGCTTCTGCTTTCACCGAGNGCCTTCTTTATTATCGGCCTCTTCATCTGGGCAATAAGGTCTTGGAAGAGTGAGCAAGTTGAAGAAATCGAATATGAAATTTCGTCCAATGTTCAGTACAAAGAGGCGATGTAATGGAACATTATCTGGCTATATTCGTTAAGACTGTTTTCATCGAAAACATGGCACTGACCTTCTTTTTAGGAATGTGTACGTTCATNGCAATATCGAAGAAGATATCTACGGCGATTGGACTGGGTATTGCGGTAATCGTTGTCTTAGCGATCACGGTGCCAGCCAACAATCTGATTTATAATCATCTTTTGAAGGATGGTGCGTTAGCTTGGGCTGGATTTCCAGAAGTTGATCTTAGCTTTTTAGGTTTACTGTCCTACATAGGCGTTATTGCGGCGATGGTCCAGATTCTCGAGATGGTTTTGGATAAGTATGTGCCAGTGCTTTACAACGCGTTGGGAGTATTCTTGCCTTTGATCACTGTAAANTGTGCAATCCTGGGTGCTTCNTTGCTGATGATTGAACAGGATCAAACCTTTACGGAAAGCGTGGTTTATGGATTGGGCGCTGGTGTCGGCTGGGCGTTGGCGATAGTNGCTCTGGCNGGCGTTAGAGAAAANTTGAAATACAGTGACGTGCCCGAGGGTCTCAGGGGNCTTGGGATTACTTTCATATCTGTGGGTCTTATTAGTTTGTGCTTTATGTCTTTTGGTGGCATTGATATTTAGAGGATGAAGTTTTGAGTCTTAATATATTACTAGGCGTGGTCATGTTCACGACCACCGTGTTAGCGCTTGTTGGAATAATATTGGCGGCGCGAGCCCGTCTCGTGAGTTCTGGTGATGTTAATATATTGATTAACGATGACCCTGATAAAACTATTTCAGTCTCCGCGGGCGGTAAACTTTTAAACACGCTAGCGGATAAAGGNATTTTCCTCGCTAGCGCNTGTGGAGGTAAAGGNACNTGCTCACAATGTAGGTGTCGAGTGGTCGAAGGAGGAGGGAGTATTTTATCCACAGAGGAGTCTCACTTTAATCGGGGAGAGGTTCAGGACAACTGGCGATTGTCTTGTCAGGTCGCGATAAAGCAGGACNTGAAGATCGAAATCCCTGAAGACGCGATAGGNGTAAAAAGATGGGAGTGTGAAGTTATTGAAAACCCCAACGTCGCAACTTTTATCAAAGAGCTCAACCTGAAGTTGCCTGAAGGCGAGGACGTGGATTTTAGAGCCGGAGGTTATGTTCAGTTGGAAATTCCTCCGTACGAAATGGATTGGTCAGAAATTGACGTGCAACCAGAATATCGTGGAGATTGGGATAGCCTGGATTTCTGGCGGTTTAAATCCAAAGTAACAGAACCGACGATTCGCGCTTACTCAATGGCGAATTTCCCTCTCGAGAAGGGCATTCTTAAATTTAATATCAGAATTTCGCCCCCACCTCCTAGGACCGACTTCCCTCCCGGTGCGATGACTTCATATGTTGGGAAGCTAAAACCAGGTGATAAGGTCACTGTGTTTGGGCCTTATGGTGACTTTTTTGTCCAGGATACCCCTGCAGAAAAAGTATGGATTGGTGGAGGTGCTGGTATGGCGCCGCTTCGTTCTCATATTTTTGATGAATTGGTTCGGAAGAAATCCAAAACTAAAATGGTATTCTGGTATGGAGCTCGCTCGTTAGGCGAAATGTTCTATGAAGAGGAATTCGAGAAATTAGCAGCCGAACACGATAATTTTGACTTTCATATAGGGCTGTCTGAGCCGCAACCGGAGGATAATTGGGAAGGGTACACCGGTTTTATCCACAATATCGTTCATGAACATTACCTGAAGGACCATCCTAATCCGGAAGATTGCGAGTATTATCTTTGTGGTCCACCACTTATGGCTGCAGGGGTTTTAGGTATGTTAGATGATTTGGGGGTGGAACCGGAGAATATTCGATTTGACGATTTTGGTGGTTAGTCGAGGGACCAATTTCGCCAGTCTTCATTGCTGCCCTTGGGTGGGAGATCCAAAGGGAATATAGGCCTTCTGACCGATTTAAATTGAATTTGGTCATAGTCAGAAGTGCAAACCCCAACACCTGCGCACTCAATGACCTTTTTTGAAATATCCCTGAATCCAACTCGATAGTGAATACGGCTCTTAAGCATCAGATAGGTCTTCTCGGTAGGTTCAATACCCAAGCTACGAAAGCATTCTGGATCGGTTGGTTCGACATGACGAGATACGATAATGACATCGACACTCCCAACAGAGAGTATTGCGGTAGTGCCCATATTTACGGTTAGACCGCGCGCCATGGCAACCTTTGCTTTAAATTTTCCATTGAAAATGGTTTTTACCTCTCCAGTTAAAGTCAAAGGTTTGCTCTGCTGTGCCAAAGCATCCATGAACAACTTGCCGCCCAACGAGATCGTGACAGTATTTCCGACGCCTGCTCTTTGCATGTCATCAACAACTTGGGGATCATAAAAACCAAATACTGCTACGTCCTCTAGTCCATGTCTTAAAATTGAGTCTAGTACTTCGGTCGTGTCCATTGTTCCGCCAGAAGCGGTATTATCATAGTGGTCTAGCGACACGATTGGGCCCTCACCGGGCTCTTTTGTAGCAGCCTTCGCTTTTTCCATAGAGCTATCTAGAGACTCAATCTCATAGACGAATTTCTCCTTATTTGACCAAGCTTCATCGAG
>PBUF01000020.1 GCA_002727775.1 Gammaproteobacteria bacterium | reverse complement strand
ATTGATTGGTTCTTCNGGAGTGGGAAAATCNACGATNGTCAATTCNCTGTTTAAACAAGATNTACAGAAAACACAGTCGGTTCGTATNAGCGANTCAAAAGGCAGGCACACGACGACNTCTCGCNCACTTCATATCCTNCCCAANGGNGCACTGATCATTGATTCCCCNGGTATCAGAGAAATAGCTTTGGTNGATGAGCNCGTCGATCTNGCCTCTTCTTTTCANGACATTCTCGAACTCACTAGGC
Source organism: Gammaproteobacteria bacterium (assembly GCA_002727775.1). GTDB lineage: Bacteria > Pseudomonadota > Gammaproteobacteria > Pseudomonadales > Azotimanducaceae > UBA4421. The sequence continues at coordinate 31,951 of PBUF01000020.1, read as the reverse complement.
AGTGTCGCTTTTCGAATTGTNGACACGGNAAGGAACCNGACTGTGCGATACAAGCAGCAATCACTAGTGGAGAGCTTAGTCCAAGACGTCTTGAAAGCTTTCTCAGCCTATCAGATAAAAATTCCGTCGATTAACCAGAGCTAGTTTTCAACCGGGATACTGGGCTTGAACTTGAACTTTGGGTCAGCCAAACATTTTTCTCTAATCGATAGCATCTCTTTCCAGGTACTCAAAAGACCGTGGGTTGCATGTGGAAGATCTTTCTCAATCGCCTTTCGAAGCTTGGGCAAATTGTGAAAAGGAACGGCCGGAAACATGTGATGCTCCAAATGATACTGCATATTCCAATAGTAAAATCCGGTCAGCCACGAGCAGGTAAAAGTACGGGTGTTATACCGAAAATCAGATACGTCCGAATTCAGACCATAATGCTGCGGAGCCCCGCAAAGAAAACCAAGCCAACGACAATAAAAAGTACCNAAGGTAAATACGACAACCAAAAAAGGATGNCCCGANAAAACAAAACCTATTGCTATCATCGAATGACCCCCAATTAGAAATTGGGCCCAGCGCTTATGGCGCTTTCTCAGAATTCTATCCTCTTCTGGCAGGACAAATTGGTACCAGTCGCCATGAACTCTACCGTTTGCATGATTCCAGACCTGATTGATCCGAACCCAGGTGTCCTTAGGATTCCAGGCGAGCATACTCAGCCAAAATTGCCAGCGCTTATAACTAAATTTTTGAGGCAACACTACTTCCCCGTCATACTCTTTGTGACAGGTAGAGCTATGGTGAATCGCGTGACTTTGCTGATACCAAATGTAGTCAGACCAACTAATGAAGGCATAGATCTTTTCGAACAACTCGTTCAATCCTTTTGACTTAAACACCGTTCGATGTTGTAGCTCATGGATTGCGATCAGACCCATAAACGGACCAATCGTTCCATGAATAAACAGCGTCACAATCAACAAGGGCGCCGTCCAAACGTAGTTGACCGGGTCTAACTCTGCCCAAATCAAGGACGCGGCACTTCCGGTGAAAACAAACAAACCCAGATGCAGCAAAGTCTGTCGCCAACCCTTAACATCACTGCGTTTCATCAAATCCAACAGCAAATCTTTATCAATCGGACTTCTGTNCCAGCCGATCTTGCTCTGATTCAGAAATTTAGATTCGGACACCAATCTCTCCCTACTTAATGAGAAACTTATGCTCTCACATTTCATATTGATAGATTAGCCTACTAATGCCAATATCGACCGCGCTACAGGAAACCAGTCAAAGGGATCAAAANCCGAAATGATCAAATCAATTTGTAACCTCTTTGCAATCCTTACCTTTTTACTTGTAAATCCAGCACATTCGTCCGAAAACAAATGTACCGATATCAAAGAAGCCGACAAAAGGTTGGAATGCTTTGACAGCCAGTTCAAAAGAAAAAGCTCCTCCAATAAAAAAAATGGCTCTGTCGCGAATTTAGAAAACTCTCCCGAAAGTGCTCAGGATGAAAATTACATTGGTAATAAAAGCAAAAGCCTCTTTGACTGGGAGGGAGCCGAGCCCTTTATCAGCAAAATCAAAAAAATCCGAAGCCGAGAAAAACAGCGAATGGTGTTCCTTCTAGAAAACGATCATGTCTGGATCCAGATAGAACCCAGACCTCAACCATTCAGAGAAGGCGAGCAGGTCTCCATAAAAGCCGGCCTTATGGGTGGTTTCAATATGAGATCTGAGTCTGGTGCCTTTACCCGAGTTAGAAGGATCCAATAGAACTCGCAGACTCTTACAAGACAGCTANCGATTAGCTATCCTAATATCTTTTTTTCATAGCCAAANCGAATCAGATAATTTGATCTTGTAACCCATTGGTTTACATGTAAAAAAATGCGAACTGATCNCTTCGNCGAGAGAATANACCCATTAAATNTTCTTATTGCAATATCAACCTAGGTATGTTCTCTTCTTATATGGTTATTACTTTTAGAGATATCTGGAAGATCAATAACCTCTGTTGAGGATTGANTTTTAGACAATCCTCATCGAAACGTTCAGTAAACATACTGAGGTTTCATAGGGTAATTGTTCGAAATTTGGGGGAATCTGAAATCAATATGCTTGCAGAATAACCGAGCAATCTTGGTTAGCTTTGCCACATTCTGATCAACGATTCAAATCAGAACAAAACAATTTGAAAACTGGAGAGAGAACTTTGAAAAATCTAATTTCGATATCAATCGGGAGCATGCTGGTATTTTTCAGTACCAATTTTGCTCTCGCTGATGACGCGGAAGAAACAATCGAAGAGATCGTCGTGACGGGTTCTTACCTTAAACGAACGGCTCAAGATTCTCCTTCGCCTCTATCAGTAATCACGTCAGCAGACATAGAGGACCTGGGCGCTTCTGACATTTCTGAAATCGTACAACAAATGCCATGGCAATCTGGAAGCCAATCAAGAGCATCGACCTTCCAGGGCGAGGGAGCGGATGGACGGATGTCCATTAACCTCCGAAACCTCGGACATGGCGCAACTTTGCCTTTGGTAAATGGTAAGCGTCAGGTAGCTTCTTGGTACAATCCTAGAGGAAACGCCTCAGTCAACGTTAACGGACTTATTCCAAACATTGCTCTAGAACGAATAGAAATCGTTAAAGACGGCGCTTCAGCACTCTACGGCTCCGACGCGATAGCTGGTGTAGTTAACTTCATCACAAAAAAAGATTTTGAAGGCATGGACTTCAACTACCAGTTCACTACCGACGACGAGAGCGGCGAAGGTGACGCAGGTTTGTTTGACGTGATCTGGGGTGTTCAGGGAGATCGAGGAGGAATGGTGCTGTCGGCATCGGTTCTCAATCGTGATGAGATTAATGTTGATGACCGCTACGAGCGGTTTGGTGGTTCAACAGTCTCCAGTACAGGACAACCAGGTAGAATCCAGCCCGTCAGCGGACAACAAATCATCTGGGCAGACCATGGACTAAATCCTGGTGAAGTTGCTCCCGGCTTTCCAAGAGATGCACTAGGAGGCTCTTACGGCCAAGCAGATGTCGATTGCGAAAATTCTGCTGCTTTGGAGCGTGGCGGACCCCTTGGTACGGTCTACGGCAACCTGATTTGTGCGTATGACTTTGGTTCTTTCTTCGCATTGCAATCTGAAGAGTCTCTCCGAAAATTTCACGTAAGCGGTCACTATGACATTACGGACAATCTGGAGACTTACTTTGAGTTTGCAGCTAATGACGCCGAATTTGATCGGCTTAATTCTCTGAACCCGAATGCCCTTAACCTAACCATCAATGAAGATCATCCTGGAAATATTGAGGATGCCTATCGACGGGGCATAGTACCCATCAAGGTCGTAAACCGCACTCGATTAGTCGGAGGAACAAGAAATACCTCTAAAGAACTGAGACCAATCGATACTTTTACTGATCTGAATCGATCAGATCAGCGAATGGTTGTGGGTGGAGTGTTGGACGTCGACTGGGGCGACAGAGAATGGACAATCGATCTCTCCTATACGGCAACAGAACACGACTCTGCCAATTCTCAGGTTCAGGACACGTTGTCTACGGAGATGATGCTCGCAATAAACGGTTTGGGTGGACCAAACTGCGACCACGTTAACGGTACGCCTGGTGAAGGTAATCTAGCCTACGCAGCGTCTGGTGGTGACTTTGGAGCAGGTAGTTGCTACTACTTCAACCCATTTGGCAATTCAATGTTCAATCGAACAGGTGGGATGCAGGATGATCTAACTTTGAAAAACCCTGCCGGACTTTACAAGTGGCTCGCTGGCCGAATCACGAGCGATACGCAGTATCGTCAGCGTGTATTGGATGTCGTCGCTTCTGGTGACCTATTCGATACTAAATCTGGCCCTCTAGCGGTCGCAGTTGGCGTACAAAGACGCCGGGACAGCGGCGATGTGGTTTTGGATGCAGCAGCCAATACAGGTAATCTCGACTTCGCATTCGGTGCTACCGATTGGAGAGCCGAGCTCACCACAACGGCATTCTTCATCGAAGCNGGAATCCCAATCGGAGACATGCTGGAAATCAACGTAGCAGGACGCTATGAAGATTTCGATGAGATGGGTGAAAGCTCCACCGACCCGAAGATAACTTTGTTATTCCGGCCGTTCGACTCGCTTTCTGCACGAATATCTGCTGGAAGCTCGTTTAGAGTGCCCTCCTTGCAACAGGCGTTCGGATCTCTTACGACGGTCCACAATATGACCGACTATGGTGGTGACGCGGCCTACCGTCCTTCGATTTCTCAAGGAAACCCGAACTTGAAGCCCGAATCAGCCGACAACTTTAATATCGGCATATCCTGGGTTCCAACTGACGGTGCACTTGAAGGCTTAAGCGTCGATATCGATTACTTTGATTATGAGTATGAAGACATTATCACCAGAGAATCATTTGCCACTGTACTAGCTGCAGATAATGCGGCACTTCGCGAAGCGATCACTGCTGCAGGTGGAGATGTGGATAGTCAGGCTGACCTTATCGCCGCAGTAAATCGCGGGGACGGCAACCGACGTCAGGTTGTAAGAAACGGCCAAGGGCTGATGATTCGTATTCTGCCTGATTTCATTAACGCAAACTCAGCTGAAATTGGCGGTATTGATCTAAATGCGTCATATCGCTTTGACAACGACTGGGGTAACTGGAGAGTCGGCGTACAAGCGGCGTTCCTGAATACCTACGAAGTAACAGTAGGGGGTAACGTGATCGATGCTGTGGGCAAGTATAATGATACTAATCCTGTAGCGAGACCTCTTCCTGAAATGAAGATCAACGGCACCTTGAACTGGAGCCGAGGCAACCACAGAGCCTTCATGATCGTTAAGCATGTGGACGAGGTCGACTTTGGCGATCCAAACGCTAATGGTGGAGCCAGATTCTGGAACCAAACGATACAACTTGCGCAAGAAGTTGAGGGCAAAGCCGACTTCTTTACTCGTTGGATCGATGCGGTTACTACGGTCGATGTGCAATACACCTACAATCTAGGCGAATTGAGCATCTTTTCCGATGCTGAAGTAACCTTGGGAATTCAAAACCTGACTAACGAGGATCCACCTTGGATTCCTGTTATCACGGGTTATGACGGTACTTTGCATGATCCAAGAGGCCGAATCTGGTCCCTTCGAGTCGGAGCTAGCCTATAAAGCTCTATCGTTAACTCGATGAATTAAAGCCCCTCTTTAGCGAGGGGCTTTTTATTTGAGCAATCGGTTGAGATTACCAAAGCGCTTGGGGTCAAGATCTTTGCCTTGAAGCCCAGGGAAATCCGCAGCATACCGGTGAGCTCTAAAAGTGGCATTCATTCTGCCTCCCAGCCGGGGGTTTCCATAGTAAAATGGGCTGATGTACTCCCAAACTACTTTTTTATCTCGCGTGACTTCAAACATCTGACCTTTAGCAGTCTCGCAGATCAAGTAATTACCATTAGGAAGGTAGTCGACACTACCACCAAAATAGCTATAGAAGGAAAAAGGCGGGTCGTCAGCGTACTCCCAAAGAATTTTTTTGGATTTAGCGTCAATCTCAATGACTCTTGAGTAATCTAAATTGTGTTTGCGATGTACACCATTATCGAAAAGCGTAATGGTTTTCTTACTGGAGTATTTCGCGTCATGCTGATGAGCCGTTGTTCCGTCTCCCCACTTCCAAACTATTTTTTCGGTTTTTGGATTAACTTCGCAGATTAAACTGATACGACGGAAACTAAGTAGCCAATTCCCCTTGGGCGTATATGAGATTGAGTTACAGTGGGTCCATTCCATTCGATGATCTAGCGCCCCTATAATTTCAGTAGATGGATCGAGGTGCTCCCAAGAATTCCATTTACGCACAATCTCCCCTTCCGGAGACACCTCCAGAACCGCATCGCCTAACATTTTCTTGGGATCATCCTTTTCATGCTGATAGCCGCCTTTGACTTTACGAATCAGTCCTCGTGGCAAAGATTCCCATTTAACTAACAGCGTATTGCCGTTTGGTAGGCGTTCGTAATCATGGTGCATCCAAGGATCTTCATANCTCCAGACTATGTTGCCATCCCAATCCAATTCAACGCAGCAGGAGGCTTGGCCATTTAAACCCCGTTGACCCGCATTGATTGGGTCCGGTTTACCCAAACAGATCAAATTTCCACTTGGTAATAATTCAGGATTGGANATGCCTCTCTCGGACTGCCATTGATGAACAACATCGCCCTTCATATCGACCAAAAAAGCCTTATCCTCATCGCCCGAGAATAGCGTGTAACCCCGATAAGCGAGCCTGGGATTGTAATGAATCAGCCCATCGGGATGGTGCTCTGAGCGCGCGATAGTGCCACCTCCTCAACTTCTCTCAGGAATATACCGTGCTCGCAAATATCTGAGTGCTTAGGGCAATCTGTCGATTCCAGCAATTCTCTAATTTCATATAACGCCGGTTCGACCCACGAATCGTCCCCCTCATATTCGAGCAAACTGGTGTTAAAAAGCATCCAGGCCTCACTTGGTTCCATTCTGTCGATCATGCCATTCCTATCCAAGTGCTGGCCATCAACATAGACGAAGTAACCCGTATTGCTTACCTCAAACCCCTTGGCCCGCATGATGAATTGGTACATCTCCATCTGACGCTTATAACCTGCCTTCCATTGCCCATCCAATGACACAGGTTTAGGGTCAGCTGATAGATTAGCAGTACTTTTATAATCAACAATATAAAGCACGTTATCCGCGGGATTGACCCACACATCATCTAACCCACCCCCAAAGCGAAGGTTCGTTTCTTTGTGGAGACAATTAAAGTGGTTTGGTGAACTNCCAAAGTGNANGGCAGATTCCCATTTCTTGATGTCATCATGAGCAAACGGNTTCAAATGACCTACCCCATTNGCAATCATAAAAGGATGTGCTGACTTNCCCCGGTATTGNTCAAAATCTCTCTTCAGTAAAGTATCGGTGTTGGAATTAATGTTAAATCCTGGAATCGACGGGAAGTGCACCCCTCCCACTCGATCCAGCCAAAAGCAAGCTTTGCACTTAATGAAATTCTCTACTTTACCCCTGGAAATCTCATAGGGCTCTGGATTGTCCGGATTATATTTACCCCGATGTCTTGGCATGTGCCTACTACTTTGGAAATGGCTTAAGCTTACTTAGAACCCTGTCAGGATCTGCTGATCGAGTGTTAGCTATCGCCCTATTAACTTTCTTATCGTACTTTCGGTCCAGCTTCGCAGTCTTCGCCGCTTCGGACTGATGGTAACTAGCTCCTGATATGATTCTGTAACTTCTTGAAGAACCGCAAAGGTCACAGTTCATCTTCTTCGGAGCGTCTTGGGAAGAAAAATAATGCTCCGATTTACCATGACAGTCTTTGCACTTGTATTCATATATCGGCACTTTACGCGGCTTCTTCGTCGCAACCACACACTCGCAGGAAAGTCTCAACCGAAGTTAGGTACCGATAAAGATCCATTTTCTTCCTGGGATTGATCCCTTTAAGCACTCCCTCAAGAGCATCTACTCCAATCAAGCCTACCCCGTTGGCAGAGTTCAAATCGTTTGAAAGCTTATCCCACTGCTCACCGTTCATTTCAATCAGGCAGTCGGCCTCTCTAAACCGAGTCGAATTGATTTTTTCAACCTGATGACAAGTAAACCCGCTAAACGTAATCAAAAAAGCAGACCCACCGACTTTTAGGCCTAATTTTATATCTATATTGCCTAGCGACCTAAAATGAGGGTCGGAGTTAACGACCTGCTGCGCCTGACGCAACTTTTTAAGATTCAGATTACTCATGCCGATGCCTTAATCAAAACTGGTTTCTATGGTGGCGCTAGCATCCATAAAATCCTGAAAATTCTGGTTGTAACGATAAAATAGATCCTGTCGATACTGATCGTCCACGGGCGAGTAAGCAATACTGTCTTCCGAACTTAAATCAATACTATTCAGTGTTAAGAGAGCACTCGCTTTTCCATTCTTTTGTATGTCTTCAACCATCTCTCGCCAAATTTCTTCAGACATAGCAATAACAAAATCCAGATCATCAATATCCGACTTAGTTGATTCCTTAACCTCTACGCACTCATGCCCCGCAAACTCAATCCGATAGAATCGATCTGCTATCTCGAGTCCCGCTAATGTATCGCAAGCTCCACCTCCGCCACTATGCAGATCAGGATTTTCGTTGTACTGATTCTTGACAGCAACAAACCACTCTTCAGATGGAAATAACGGCATCGTTTATAAATCCAAATAATATTGAAGAGCAGGATTCAACCTGCCCTCCTTTTCGATACCAAGCCACCCACAAATTTGAACATAGTCAGTCACAAAATCCTTTACCAATTGCAGATACGCCTCCATACCAACCGTTTTAGCCCCCTCTACACCACCACCAAATACGATTGCCATGGCCGGCTTGATTAAGCTGGTATCAAGTTCACGACTCATAATTCCTTCGCCCACGGCCAACAAGGTGGCCATGATTTGGATCTGGCCTTCTTTGTGCGTCGCCGCGTACTTGAGATGATCATAACCATAGGTCAAGTGACGAGCATGGTCTTGGAGCATGTGCTTGTAGATATAACGCTCTGCATCATTGTGCGCGCTGTTGTGCAAACCCTTCAGCAAATGGAAAACATAGGTCCCGCGCACCAGGTAAAGGTAGGCTACAGATTCGGTCCAACCCCCACTGCTTTGCAAAATCATACGATTCGCGACACCCCGACTTTCGACGCCGAGTCCACCACCATTTGATAGCGCCCGTTTTCGAAGCGCCTCCACATGCCGTGCGCAGTCAAAAGATACAGTTGCCAAATACTGTTTTACTTCGTGAAACCCGTAGGAGATCTCATCCTGCCAATGGGAAATGATCTCTATCTCGGAATTGGCATATTGCGAAAGCTCGGTACACACCTGACAGACAGACTTTTCAATCTCCTCGGGCAACGGTTCCAAAGTATCCCAGGGTACATCCGTGGCAGGAATCCATTGCCTTTGAATCGCTTCTTCGTATAAATCTGCGGCACAGTCCGCCCACACATCGTGTTTATACCTTAAAGAATAGGAAAGAGGCGGTATACCTGGTCTAGAAACTGACCCTCTTGGACGCCTGGTCTGATCGTCCCAATATTCAGGCACCTCTCCATAAATACCAACATTAAGGTCCCCTAATCTCAGGCCATGCTCGTTTGGTTCGACTCGCGTGTCCCATTGGTTGGAGAGACCCTTCCATTTATAGGTCGGTTTTGCAATTTCTTCGGCAGTCGCCTTTTCTTCGTTCTCAGACATAGTAACTAACCGACGGGCCTAGACCATTGACGCGTACTGTTTTGGAAGAGGAGAACGTCCGTTTGTGAAACGGTCACCAAAACCAGCACTTTCCACCCTCTTCATATACTCCTTTAACTGTCTCTTGCGAATAGCGAGTAGTTGCTTATAACCCTCATCGTAGTTTTGCTGACCGCCTCCAAGAAGTACTGCGAGAGCCTCGCTGGTCTCGCTAGCCTGGCTGGCAGGATTTTGTTGCCCAGCCAAAATCTGCCCTTCAGCCTCATCTAAATAGACCTCAATCTCCTCCCGGCGCTCTGGTGCGGTTGCTCCCAGGTATCGCAGGTGCATAACACCAAAGGCGACATGTCTAGCTTCATCCTGAGCGCAAAGCCGATACATCGTTTTTTCCGCTTCATTTTGACCAAATAACTCGCCCATTCGAAACATGGTAAGAACGGCGCCCTCACCTGAAATATGAAGCCTAGTGGACATCTCTGTAAAATCTCTGGACAAATCGATACTGCCAACAAAGCCTGACGTAGAACCCGACATTCTCATTAATCCGCCACCATTAGCGAGGGCACGCTTGCGAAAGACGTCCATGTGACGGGCTTCATCCATTACTTGAGCAGCAAGCACATTTCGTGGTTCTAGGTAATCCGCCGAAGTCTTGCCGATCCAGCGCGCGGGCACATCGCCTGCCACAAATTCGACTTCTGTGAAAAACGTACAAAGTAGGCATTCCGCCTCTTCAACATCGTCAGGCAAGGGCTTGATCGTCTCCCAAGGAACATCCGTTGCAGAACTCCATTGTCTCTGAAGCGCTTCCTCATAGAGAAATTCAGCATTATCCAACCATATCTCGGAAACATTATTCACCCCATAATCGCCTACTCGATAGGCTTCTGGCCTTGCTGTGGCGCCCCTGGGTCTCCCCGTCTGATTATCACTTACATCAGGGAGCTCACCATAACTGGATATCTGGATATCAGCGAGCGTCATTCCGCGGTTGCTCGGCTCTGCCTTGATACCCCATTCACCCATATCGTCTAGCCAGCTAACGTCAACTTCATGTTCTTTGGGTAGTTCTAATGCTTCACTCATTGTTCCACCTAAAATGTTGGTTTTCTTGAGAATACAGGATCTGATCAATAAGACAAATTTAGAAACGTACTCTCGTCGAAGAGCTTCTAAGGAATTTGAATTAGCCCAAAAAGGAGGAACGATCCATTGGTCTTTTTGACTTTTTCAGCAAAGCCTAATTGCTTATCATGCTAAGGATTCGGCGAACCCCACTAAATCCCTCAAAGTGGATTCAAACACTTCAGGAACCTGTTCTGGAAAGGCCATATCCGCCGCATGAGGCGTACCGTGGACGGTTCTGCCGACGGCCGACACACCAGCCGCCACTAGTTTCCGGTAATAAGCTAAGCCCTCATCCCGAAGAGGATCAAGTTCGTTGACCGAAATAATATGAGGTGGCAATCCCTCTAAATCGCTAGCTTCAGCACAAAGGGGCCAAGCAAGTGGGTTTAAAGTATTCTGTCCGTCTGGATCATAGACTTTAGCGAGTGCACCCATCATGGACACGTCCAGCATATACTGATCGTTTTCCTTGAGTGATAACAATTCATTTGGAGGGTTTGCGTAAGCCCCGGATATGTAGGGACACATAGCATATATTCCCGATATCTCTGAGAGCCAGCCCTCTTTCTTCGCTTTCAAAGCTGTCGAGATGCACAAATTACCTCCACCTGACTCGCCTGAGATGACGACGCTAGAGATTCCAAGCTCGCTCTTTCGAGCCGTAACCCAGTTAATCGCGCTACAACAATCATTTAGTCCTGCAGGGAAAGGGTGATTACCNAGCTCGCCACCACCATTACGAAACTCGACGCCAACTACCATCGCACCTTTTGCGGCAATGCTATTTCGCCACATGACAAAATTAGGGTCAGTTGCTTTTAATATGACCATACCTCCACCGTGCGTGTGCACTACGCAAGGTATGGGACCAGAAACATTTTTAGGCCGATGTAAGTAGAGAGTAATCTCATTATCGTCCACTCCTTTAATAACCTCTGTAGTCGCGTCAACAGTCGGAAAGTCCGGCATATTCGCCGCCATCAGCATATTAACCATCGCTGAATTGCTCTCCATCTCCAAACANTGAGCNAAACATTCCTCATAGGAAGACGNAGATGTGACCGGTGATNCTTCCGCNGGNCCATCCATGCCCGCTGCCGCNTAAACCGCTAAGATCCTGGGNTCCAAACGCTTATCCACATTGAGTAATGAATCAGGATTNCCTANACGACCCGGCAAATATTTCAACAGTTCCGACATAATTCTCCCCTAATAAACTTCAGAAATTCTCCTANTCGATCTTAACCTGCATTTGAACGCTCTGAACATAATTATTTNGCAGATGGAAAATTATCTAGCTCTTTTGAGATATCGCCCGAACCTTTATTATCAAAGACTCTTAAGGTCAACAAATAGCCGACCGCCGTCAGGCTCGTCAGAGAACCTTAAAATAGCGCAAACTGATCAGGACTCTAAGGGAACTATGATGCGTCTAATCATTAAAATAGTGTTAGGAATCGTAATTTTGCTGGCCACGTTTTTTGTATCGATGCTTGGACTGTCCGAAATTGCGGGCGAGGTCGTTACACTCACAAAATCGAGCGAGGGAGGAGAAATCAGAACGGTAAGACTTTGGATTGTCGATGACGGTTCATCTTCATGGGTCGAACACGGGGACTCATCATCCTTCTGGATTAAGCAATTAGTCGAAAATCCCGAGCTAAAACTGGAAAGAGACGGGGTGACTAATATTTATCATGCCCGAGCAGATCTCGAATCTCATGCGCTTGTTCACCGTCTGTTAAACGAAAAATACGGCGTTATAGACTCCATCATTAGAATGCTCAGCGGCGAGGCAGATCGGTGTCCCGGCGTCCCCGTTCGTCTAACTTTAAAAGAGCATTAACGAGAATTTACACATGCTGAAAAAAGAAACCGAACTCTTCCCTTTCTACACTGCCCTTTNACTAAGCGTCTTGTTCCTNGTGGNTTATTGGATATTTGGCTATTTCGGCTGGCAACCATCCTCTCAATCACTCAGCATGATTGGAAAAATGTCCGTCTGGTGTGAAAGAGTTACTGGTGGAATCTTTAGAGAACCTGCCAACGCACTAAGCAATCTTGGCTTTATGATCATTGGCCTTTCGATGTTCTATGTACTTTCCAAAGAGAAAACAGATTCGACGAACGGAAATGTCTTCTTTGGTATTACACCTGTATCTACTTTATATGCTGGAGCGGTGATCTGGCTAGGACCTGGTTCCATGCTTATGCACGGAACACATACTCTTTGGGGAGGCTGGGCCGATAACCTGAGTATGGTTATGTACATCTTGTTGCCATGGCTGATTAATGTCAGCACGATGGGCGGCTGGTCAGTTGGTAAGCTAATCAAAGTTTATGCGTCAATCGTATTCCTTTATGCGTTAGCCAGATGGTTCTTCGGTGGACGACTTGGCATTCATCTTGACCTATTCGGCCTTTCGATAGGGCTTTGGGCAATTTCAGAGTGCTTGTATCGATTCTGGACGCCACTTTTCAGATGGCTTTCCGGTTTTATTGGCTTTTTGGTGGCTGCAATCTTCGGCATCATGCCAACGGACATGCTCGCTGAGCCAGTTAAATTCTGGTGGGTAATCCTGTTCTGGATTCCAGCAATACTGTCCCCAAGAGAGCCTAAAACCAAGAGACGCTACACCCCATGGTACTTCCTCGGTATCGCAGCTTACATGATCGCATTTGTCATCTGGCTCCAAGGGAGACCAAACAACCCCTGGTGCGTTCCAGATTCATGGGTCCAAGCGCACGCACTTTGGCACCTTTTAACGGCTATCGCGACCTGGTGTTTTTTCAAGTTTCTGCGTACCGAGGTGCCCAAAGAAAACCCGAGTTGAGTTAATCATATTCGCCGGTATGTCTTGGTGAGATTGTACTAAGTAGAAATTTTCATCTCGGAGAGATAGTTTGCTCTTTCTATCGACTAAATTAGTCTCGTCAATTTTTAAAACCTATTGAGCGTCGAATTAGCTATTTCAAATCCAAAACCGAGTCCAGCTGCACCAGCGAGTCCTCCATACCTTTGCGAATAAACGGTTCTAAATGCGCAGGTTCAAATTCTTGCGCCCAGCTGAACCGAGTCTTATTTCCTTCATGATCGATCAGACTGATAGTCGCCAGGTGCTGATCAACAGCAGGCGATTCAATCACGGAATACTTAAGTACCATTCCATCCTCATCTCTAAGGACAATTTCTTCCGCCAGTTGGCCTGCTCCTTCCATTTGAAAACGTCGAATTGATCCATCAAAGACGCAATCACTGGCACTCGGAACCCAATCAACGCGCTCGGGGTTTCCGATGACCGCCCAAACTTTTTCTCTTTGGCAGTCAAATACTTTTTCAATCGTTATTTCCACTGTCTCTCCTTTAACTTGCAGATCAGATGATAAAAAATAGCTAGCTCAATAAACAGGACTAGAAACCTNTCGCCGATTTGANTCGTTTTATCTCGGCCAGGACCAGGGGAATGGCTGGATCAACCATTCGGTGCCCGTAGCCCTCTAATTCGTACAACCTCACCTGTTCATGACCAGAGACACGCATCATACGCATCAAATAAGCATTTTCCTCGTAACGCCCAAGCAGTTCTCGCTCCCTGTCACCTGTAATCAGGAGAAAAGGAGGTGCATCAGCTCGAACATGAAAGAGAGGAGCATACTCATCGACAACAGGCTGTGTGTTGGCAATACCCCGATGTTTTCGAATAGTAAAGTGGGTGATGGTGTGGCCGCTAAGCGGCATAACACCTGCAATCTGATCCGAATCTATTTCAAATCTCTTAAGCCATCGTTTATCTAGACCCAGCATACTAGCCAAGTAGCCACCCGCCGAATGCCCAGAAACAAATATCAATTCAGAGCGACCACCGTAATCTTCAATGTTATTAAAAACCCACGCTACTGCTGCCGCCGCGTCCTGTATAAATACCGGAGGATTCACTTTTGGATATAAACGATAGTTCGCCGATACCACACAAATCCCTTGGTTCTTTAAACCAGAAGGTACGTATTTATTGCCCCGAGTTAAGCCTCCCCCATGAAACCAAACCAAGGTCGATTTTAGCTCGGCGTTCCCGCTCGGACAGTAGACGTCAAGTACAGCACGTTCTCTTTTGTAGGGATCTGAATCATTGAATTCAGTTTCGTAGTAAGGAACGTCGTTGATCGGTAAACCTTTCCCCAAAACCGGTTTAGACGAAATTAAAAACAGGCCGAAAAGCAAAAAGAACATGAGTCGCTTCATACTATGACTCTTTGTTTAAAACCCTCACCGTGTGGCTCAGCTGTCTACCAGTCGCTCTTGGGCCCATCCGACGATATGCCGGCTCGTCAAAGCGCCCCCAGATGCTTGTTCTATGATCAGTGCTAACAACTTCTCTATTATTTGCTTTAGCGGGAGGGATTCCCACGCCGTAACGCTGCAGATCAATGAATTTTTGAAGATCTTTCTCAGACGCGATACGAGTTATCAAACCGGCATCTAGATACCCTTTAATTTCCGCGTTGAGGACTTTGTAGTCCGACGAGGACTTGTCCTCGATAAGATAAAGTTGTTTCAGCAACTTCTTAAGATGAATGAGATATCGATTCCTGCGATTCCACTCGCCGGCTGTTCTCGTGTTAGTCATGTTCGGTGCCTCGCTAGGACTAATGATCCTAAGTCCTAGCAAGCACCGAATCAATTGTTATGTCGGATCTATTGCGCAGGAGTAACGTTCACTCGCAATCGAATAGTGTTTCCGGGGTCATAATCCATCCTGGAGGTATAAACTGACCCGTTATATGAGTAGGAAACATCATAGCCAATAATTTCCTGAGCACGTTCAGTCCGATAAACTGTTCTACACACTTCCCTCTCAGTACCTTCGTACTGTCCCTCATGACGCTTTCTATTTACATCCTTTGCAATAGAAGCGCCAAGAAGAGCACCCGCAACAGCACCCACTCGCTGATTACTCTTTTCAGACCCTACGGCATTTCCAATTGCTCCTCCCACAAGCGCTCCGATGATCCCTGGCGTCTGTGATTTATCGTCAAATCTTGGTTGTTTAGCGGGGACGTACTCGATTTGACACTGCTCGCTAGGCACCCTTTGCTCTACCAGCTGAAAAATCGGTTCTGTAGACAGAACATCCACCTCCTCGAAAGAGGTATAGGCAAACCCCGCAGTCGACGCAAAAAAGGCCAACACAAAACCTAAAGCACTTCGAATACACTTCAAATTAGTCATCTAACCCTCCTAAAAAATGAGTCACCACCAAACAACTGTCCTTTCATGACGAAAATATGCGTTCAATCTCATACAAAATCAACAGAATAAGTAATAAAGATCGCTACAAATTGTTTCCATTCTGTTGGCAATTAATTCAATCACCAAAACCCTGCAACTATGTGGCGTTTTATTCCACCCGTTCTTCTTCCTAGCTACTTTGGGCGGCAACATCCACTGTTCCTCAAACAGGAATTGGTATTCTCGTGATCAAGGTTTCGATTAGGAGTAAACGTAAGTGCTATTTTTGCCAGGTCACTTTATTAGAATTAAGGGAACAAAAATAATCGCCATGCTCTTTATCAAGAATTGCCTAAGCAGGCTTGGGATACTTACACAATCTTTCAGTTTTGGTGTCCCCACCATCTATAAAATTAAAAATCATGTTGTCTCCTTCCATCCGACGCGACACTGCATCAAAAAGGTCGAATAATCTAAACACCATTACCCCTTCATCAAAGTGAATAGCCGTGTTGAAATTATTGCAAACTANACCGACATCTCTGGCTCCATTTTTCAAGGTGCCGTCNACACGNAANTCGTGAATCGTACGATAAGCAGTCACAACAACNCGATTNCCNCACTGNTCNATNCGCTCCAGATGNCCNANCCTGCCNGAGATNCCANGCCANAGNCCNCTCATGTCCACCACACCCTCAGCAAGNGGNTCGGTACATTCAGAGAGAATCGGCATNGGCGTTTGCGTATATCCACAACCCGGCGTAAANGCCTTGGGNATGTCATCGGCNAACTTTCCAGACCCATCCAATACCGGCAACTCACAATAGTCGACGGATTCCCCATTCTGTAGAAAAATCGAACGATCNGTCGTGTCTAATGGTCTNGGCGCTGCGAACGCATACATCAGAAGACAAGCCACCAATACGAGGAACANACCNACCAAAGATTTCACCAAGCGCAAAACCATAAAACACCCCAAATACGTTTCTTTGTCTCTTTAAAGCTATCAGTCAGACCGGTTTAAATTATAGGACTTGTCCTTAACTGACCAAACCCCATCACCCAGATATTCAGCAATATCTGACAGGACCACCGCTGGCGTACCCCCTCCGCCTCTTGGAACCCCTCCAGTTGGCAGCATAGGCAACCCATATCGNTCCCACCAGGGAGGCTCATCAAACNCNTTACCTTCAANGGGCNTTTGNCCTACATTCCAATCAGAAAAGACCCCANTGCTAGGTGGCTCTCTTGACNCAACGTATTCNTTGGAGTCCATTATCCACTGATTNGTGACTTCTCTTAAACCATCCGCGGGGTCGTCAATTGAATCTTCGGGAAATTTNATCAGCCCGTCCATATCACAATTAACNCGTTTACCTCCGTTTTTCCCTGCCACGCTCCATCGCATGGCACCTCGCTGTCGAACCTTGTTAAAGTCTTGAATGACCGCAAGCCGNATATTTGAACCCTCATGAATACCAGCGGAATGAACAACTAAGCCGTGGCAAAAAATCACGTCTCCGGCCTTCCCAGTAAACTCAACGGGAGTCACTTCTCTCTTGATAGAGTCCATTACTTCTCTGGATCGATCAGTGGCCACCCAATTGAACGCCTGCTCAGAGGTCGGATAAAGTAGNTCTGCTGAACCCGGATANATGGTGAATCCTCCNGACCGAGGCTCAACNTCTTCAAGGTACATGACCACAGTCATTTCGGTCATATTCTGATCCATGTGTGGTCCCAACTTTGATTGCCCTTGCTCCGGACTATTGGGAAAAATTGAGTAGAGACCCCGGTTTCTTCTTGGTTTTTTGATCGGTCCACCCATCAATAACTCAGCCATATACAAGACGTTCGGGTGCGATGATGTTACCGAAACGAAATAGGGATCATGGCCTATTCCGTGCCATCGCCAAACATCATTGGCTATNTCCTTCGTTAGCTTATGCGGTAACCGACCGACGCGCTCTCCGATATCAGCTCCAACACGGGCATCTTCNGGAGAAGGCCAATTTGCGTCACCCATCCAGTTNTTAGCCAAGGACCAACGATTCTCTTCTGGCCAGTAACGACCGGGGGCAATCCAGCTTTCTGGATTATCGCGAGTCATTTTCGCTTCCAACACGGGGGGTTGTTGCCAATACAAATCNAGAATCGGTGAAAACAGTTCTCTCGACACCAAATCTCTTTTGATCAAGTAGCCCTTTTCTCGAAACGACTCGATTTCATGCGTTGTCAGTCCAATCTTGTTTGAACCCGGCGGATCCAGTTCTCGAGGTGTCGAGACAGGATCGAAGTTTGGCACCTCAGCCGTGCCAAACGCCGACTCAGGATCCTTCGCTTTTGGCGCTTGCTCACCCAGCAACAGTCCTGACCTTGGCATCTGATCTGGCAATTGAAAAACAACTCATGCTATGCATTTTTATCTCCCTCCTATTGGAGCTTACCACCAAATCCAAGGAAACAATAAACAAGACGGCGATTACAAATCCAACGGAGAATAAAGTGTATAAATACCTTCGGAACCTTTACTCTATCTCAAACAATCAACAAGTAGACCCGGCACCACAACAAGTAGCGACTCGATCATGAACAATGCAATCAACACTCTAAAAACGTTTTCCTTCTTGGCGACAGCAATTTTTTTACTACTGTTCTGCTTTATTGTTCGAGCCAGTGCTCAAGAAAAATTGGCGTCAGAAATCACAGAGTCCATGGTAACTGCGGCAAGCGCTATTACTGCTTTAGAAATCGAGGAGATTGTCACCGAATTAGCTTCCGATGCCTACGAAGGCCGGGGGCCGGGCACCAAAGGGGATCTAAAAACACAGAACTATCTGATCGAAAAACTCAAATCCTTCGGTTACGTGGGAGGTGGCGTAAAAGAGAGTTGGAAGCAGCCCTTCGACTTAATCGGCCTTAACACAAATCAACCCAAAACTTGGTCTTTTAAAACCGAACAAGGTACGACCACATTCGAGCAACACTCGGATTTCATTCTGGCCTCGGGCGAACAGGCGTCACGCGCCAAGCTTGAAAACGCAGAACTGGTCTTTGTTGGCTATGGCATTCAAGCCCCCGAATACGACTGGGATGACTATAAGGGCCAGGATATGAAAGGAAAAGTACTAGTCATGATGAACAACGACCCTGACTGGGACCCTTCTTTATTTGAGGGCGAGACCAGACTTTTTTACGGCCGTTGGGTCTACAAATACGAAATTGCTGCGCGTCTGGGCGCTGCAGGAGTAATCATTATCCATACGCATTACTCCGCGGGATATCCCTGGCAAGTCGTCCAAACTTCCTGGACGGGAACCCAGTTTGAATTACCAAATGAGGGCGAGCCTACCATAGCGATCAAAGCGTGGATGACCGAAGACGCCACAAGAAAACTCCTGCAGAAGTCCGGCCAAAATCTTGATGAGCTACGCAACACTGCCAAGCGAAAAGACTTCAGACCTGTATCACTGGGTACAACGACCAGTTTGCAGGTGGAGGTCGACAAAACGAGTCAATCAACAGCGAATGTACTGGCGCTTCTACCTGGTTCCGAAAAACCCGATGAAGCGGTGATTTACACGGCTCACCATGATCATCTTGGTATGGATATGAACTCTGACGAAAAGGACCGAATCTATAATGGCGCAAAGGACAACGCCGCCGGAGTAGCCTCAGTACTGGCAATCGCGAAAGCCTTCAAAATGGCTTCATCGCCCCCAAAAAGATCCATTCTCTTCGCGTTCGTTGGCGCCGAAGAACAAGGGCTGCTAGGGTCAGCCTACTTCGCTCGTTACCCCACATTCGAGCCCGGGAAAATCNCTGCCAACGTCAACATTGATAGTCCGCAGGTNTACGGAAAGACTTCAGACATATCTTTCATAGGCTACGGCCGTTCCTCTGTTGACGAAATAGCAGAAACCGTCGCTGATTTTCAAAGTCGATCGATTACTGGGGATCAAAATCCAAGCGCCGGCTATTTTTATCGCTCCGATCATTTTAGCCTTGCCAAAATCGGAGTCCCCAGCCTGAATTACAAGGGCGGGTCACAGTTCACAGGAAGGCAATTCAGTTCAATCGACGTACTACAGGCCAGATACGTCGCCGAACTCTACCATCAACCTAGCGACGAAATTGAATCCAACTGGGTTTACGAAGGGTTAGTCGAAGATGCCCAATTCGGTTTTTACTCAGGTTTGTTGCTCGCCAACAAACGACAGCTTCCGGCTTGGAGACCAGGCGATGAATTTGAGGCACCCAGAAAAAAAGCCCTTNCGAAGGCTAACTAGACGATCGATCTCTGAGAAAGTAAGCGACGACCAACATCAGCACGGCAATAACAAGATAATACTGAATCATAAANCTGAATATAGGTGTGATNGATTCNAGACCCGAATCGAGCGCCTCGCCCCCTAATAGCCCAGCCAAAACACCTCCGATCGCCGAGGCCAAAAACCACAAACCAAACATCTGGCCAACGTACTTTTTAGGCGAGTAGCGGGAGAAGGCCGANAACCCAATCGGAGACAGGGCGAGCTCACCCCAGGTNTGTAACANATAGGTCAACANAAGCCATCTCACACTAACCAATTCTTGTTGAAGCGCCAAGCCAACTGCATAAAGCATCACAATGAAACTAAGNGCCATTAACAAAAGACCTATCACAAATTTGACCGGGAGCGATGGATCAAGATTACGTCTGGCCAGATGTGCCCAAATGGCAGCAAACAACGGTGCAAAAATAACCACAAAAATCGGATTGAAAAACTGCACCCAGGACACGGGCATCTCGAAACCCAGAACCGAAAGATCCGTATAGTCCCGAGCGAAAATATTGAGCGATCCNCCAGACTGATCAAAACCGGACCAGAAAGCAGCCGCTGCAATGAAAAGGAAAAAGAGCATTAAAACATTTTTCTTCTCTTTCGAGCTCAACCCTGCGAGGACAAAAAGGTAGAAAAAATAAGNGCCAGACAACACGGTCAGAAAATAAGCAAAGTTCTCTGCGAAAGCTCTTGCTTCTATTTCAATCAGACCCACCAAAGCAGCCGCCACAATCAAGAGAGNAACTATTCCAACTGCAAAGGAATACTTCGACAATTTTTTGCGTTTGCTATCGGGCATAGGNTTNGGTTCAGCGCCCGCCTCACCCAATAAAGAGCGATATCGTATAAACTGGAACAAACCCAACAACATACCGAGGCCAGCTGCACCAAACCCCCAATGCCAACCGATCTTTTCTCCAAGATACCCGCAGATCAAAAACCCTAAAAATGAGCCGATATTGATCGACATATAAAACAACGTAAATCCAGAGTCTCTCTGATGATCTCTATCGTTATANAGCTCACCCACTATAGTAGAGATATTCCCCTTCAGGAGACCGGTACCCAGCACAACGAAAGCAAGACCTAGAAAAAAGGTTTGCTGAATTGGTAGCGCCAAAGTGAAATGTCCAAGCGTAATCACAATCGCTCCATACAGAACCGCTTTTTGGTGTCCCAGCAGATTGTCGGCTAGCCAACCGCCCGGCACCACCATGAAATAAACCATCCCAACATATAATCCGTAAATTGCTTGGGCTTCAATTTGAGAAAAACCCAACCCCCCATTCAGCGCTCCCACTGCACCAGTCATATATAGAACCAACAACGCCCTCATGCCATAAAAGGACATTCTCTCCCACATTTCCGTGAGGAATAGGGTCCTTAGCCCAATGGGATGGCCAAAAAATTCATCGCTGATTTTTTGATCTTGGCTCATTGGTGTTCCTGTGTCAGTTAACGCGTCGAATTAGAATCTAAATCTAGGTCTGAAAAGATGCCGTAGTCGCACCATATCGGCGGTCATTCACCTCGCCACGAAGCTCTTCTANCTCTTTAGCCAGAGCCTCTCTTCCTTCCCTAGCCTCAGGATCATTGGGGTAATAGGCCAATTCACTAGCAGGGTCCCCTGCTACCCGAGTGGCCGTCAACACTCTGGCTTTCGAGTAATCGTAAGGGCGAGCTCGGTGTAACAATGCTCGGTTGTCCCAAATTAAGGTATCTCCTGGTGACCACGAATGNGTATAGACCCTGCTTTCTTCAGCCACAACAAACTCGAGAAGTTCTCGGATTAAATTTCGACTTTCTTCACGAGACAATCCAGGGATTCCAAAGGCATGACGACCAATGAATAAATTCTTTACGCCTGTTTCTGGATGAATTTTCACGATCGGCCTCAAATACGCTTCACCNTGATANATACCAATACCGTCTTTTGTTTGTTCTGGGAAATCGCCCAAATCGTTTGCCTGCGAGTATTGTGTGGAATGATAAGCGCTCAGATTTTCAATTTTCTCTTTCATCGAGCTATCCAGCTCTCTGTAACCCGCGCGCATGTCTGCTAGCTCAGTTTCTCCGCCCTCATCAGGCACCACCACAGCAGAGAGCATCGCGCATTTACTGCTGATCGGCCAGTAGGTTGAGTCGGTGTGCCATGCTTCATTGCCGACATTTGTTCTCATTCTCTGAGAGTCCAAATCGAAAATTTTTCCATAGCTTCCGTCTTTTTCTTTGTCTTGGTTTGCCATAGGTATTCCGCCAAACTCAAGATCACCAAACCATTGTCCAAACCGAATATTCTCATCGACGCTCAAATGTTGCCCAGGGAAAACAAGAAAACCATATTTCAGAAATTCCGATTTAATCTGAGCAAAATCCGTTTCATCAATTACTGGAAGCTTGACCCCGGTTATTACCGCTCCGAATGTTTTNTCCTCTATTGGCGATACTTGCATTAGACACGCACCTGTCGATTTTTGATCGTTATCACGGAAATATTAACATTATTAAAAGCGCGTGCTGGAAAAACAGAATCACGCGGCTGAAAGGCAATCACTCAACCAGCCCNTTGATCGCATCACAAAANTGAGTCGTCGTAGCACTCCCGCCCTGATCCTTGGTTAACAAATTACCCTCAGCATAGATCTGCGATAAGCTGCTCTTCAACTTGATTGCAGCTTCTTCAAAAGCCAGATATTCGAGCATCATACAAGCCGATAATATGGTGGCTGTTGGGTTGATAATATTTTGGCCAGCAATGTCAGGAGCTGTTCCGTGAGCCGACTCGAAATACGCATAGTCATCCCCATAGCAACCAGAGGGCGCCAACCCTAGCCCTCCGATTAAGCCAGCCGCTCCATCTGACATAATGTCGCCGTACAGATTTGGCATAACGACCACGTCCAACGCATGGGGGTCGCTTATCATCCGGCATAAAAAGTCATCTATGATGAAGGTTTCAAATTCAATTTCCGGATAGTCACTCGCAATCGACTGACCTATCTCGCGAAAGAGACCATCAGAATGGCTAAGCATGTTGTACTTAGAAGTCAGGGTTACCTTTTTCTTGCCTGCGCGCTTAGAGGCTAACTCAAAGGCATGTCGGATAATTCTCTCTGAGCCTTTTTCCGTAATCGCTTTGATAGCATAACGCCCAGGCCCAAGATCCGTCAGATTGCTGCGCGCATGCTTCGAGTAAAAATTTAGTGCATGCAAGTCTTCGATATCACCTTCTAAACCCAAATAAAGGTCTTCCAGATTTTCCCTGATAACCACGAAGTCGACCCCTTCCGGTTTGGCCAAGGGTGACCTAAAACCCGGCATCCACTCGCAAGGCCGAACGTTCGCGTAGGTCTGCTTGCCCCACCTGAGATAAAACAACGCCGCAGTGCTCTGCCCGCTAGTCGACCCAAAAAAAGTAGCGTCAGCAGAATCGATTGCAACGCGCGTAGAATCAGGAAAGTTTTCTCCCACCGAATCAATCGCGTCCTGCCCTATCAATGGATATTCAAAACTAATGGGCAAACCCATCCTTTCAAGAATTTCGACGGTCGGGATCATGACTTCAGGGGAAGCATCATCTCCATTAAAAACCACAACTTTTTTCTGCTCCACCTGTGTTCTCCCTTGGTTTACGCGCCAACTGATAGTGAAGTATTATCAGGGCCACGCATGAAATGCAAAGAGGGGATAGCTCCATGTGGAAAACAATTGAGGTAGATACAAGCGTTGGCCCTGTAGGCGCGATAATATCTGGAGTGGACCTTAGCGAAGAACTAGACGAAGAAGTCGTCAGTGAAATTCACCAAGCTTGGCTGAAGCATCATATTGTTTTTTTCAGAGACCAGGATTTGACGCCTCCACAACAAGCCGCATTCGGAGAATTGTTTGGCGAGCTAGACACCTATCCTTTCATGAAGTCGGTTGACTCACACCCAAACGTTATTCCAATCATCAAAGAACCAGAGACGAAAATTAATTTTGGTGGCGCTTGGCACACCGACTCTTCTTACAAGGAAGTGCCTCCTAAAGCTACACTCCTTTATGCAATCGAGGTCCCTCAGAACGGAGGTGATACTCTGTTTGCCAATGCGACCGCTGCTTACCAAGACCTCAGTGATGGCATGAAATCAACCTTTGGTGAAATGAAAGGTGTTTTTACCCCCAAGATGGTTCACGGCTCCGGCGGGAGCTACGACAAAAAAGAAATGAAAAAAGAACTCGGACCATCCTACGGAGGCAACGAAGAGTTTGCAGAATCTGAAGTGGAACATCCTCTGATGCGCACTCATGGAGAGACCGGCAACAAAAGCATCTATTGCAGTAAGCCTCACACTCACCGGATCAAAGGTTGGTCCCATGAAGAGAGCCATTCTATTTTTTCGTTCTTAACCAAGCATCTAACCCAAGAAAAATACGTCACTCAGTTTAAGTGGGAGAAGGGTTCCCTCGCCATGTGGGACAATCGCTGTGTATTCCACAATGCCCTCAATGATTACCCGGGGGAGAGAAGACACATGCACCGGGTAACGATTAAAGGTGAGAGGCCGATCTAAAACAATAAGAGCAGTTATCGCAGAGTTATCCGCTTAGACCAATCAAAATCTAACTGAGAGTAGTATCCGCTATGGAAGTATCTTTAAAAGACGCAGTGATGAATCGTCATTCGGTTCGGGGCTTTCAATCAAGACAGGTGCCAGAGGCAAAACTAAAAGAAGTATTCGAGCTAGCACAATGGTCTCCCTCTGGAACGAACCAGCAACCCTGGCAAGTCTACGTGGCATCTGGCCAAACGCTGGAAAATCTGCGCCAGGAGTTCATTCGCCGTTCCAAGGAAAAAGTACCTTCAAACCAGGACTATAAAAGCAAAGGACGACTGGCCGATCCCTGGAAAGCACGTCAACGAGGCTGCGCGAAAGTACTATACGATGCGATGGGTATTGAATGGGAAGACAGAGAAGGCAGAGCAAGGGCTGCTTTCAGAAATTTCGAGATGTTCGATGCTCCCCATGTCCTGTTTTTGGGCATGCACGAATACTTCAGCATGAACTCGGCCGCCGATCTGGGAATGTACGCCCAGACCTTAATGTTATCGATGACCGCGCATGGCCTTGCAAGTTGCGCTCAAGGAACCATGGGGCATTATCCAGACCTTGTCCGAGAGACATTCGACATTGAAGATGAGATAAAAATCCTGTTCGGCATCAGCTTTGGCTATGAAGATACGTCAGTTCCTGCGAATAACGCTCGAACAATCAGAGCACCCCTAGAGGAAAACGTATTCTTTAAAAACTGAGACAATCTCTAACAATTTACTCTTGAGTAAAAGCAGAGCCCAACGCTAAAGCAGACGTCCTTTAAAATCGTCTTAAATCGCCAATCCCGAGCGCTCAACCAGCGTAGGAATATTCGTTTCCCAGCCTGGCGCCATAATATGTATCCCTGCACACGTATGTCGCAACCCCTGAATAATTTCGGAAGATATTGCCAGACTCTCTTCCAAAATATCGTCCGCCTGCTCAATTCTCTCGATTATCGCTTCGGGCACGTCGATTCCTGGGATGTTGTCGTTCATATACAGTGCCATCTTCGCAGACCTGATCGGCATGATTCCGGCAAGCACCCTAATATCAAGATGTTTGACTTTTTCCATGAACTCGGCAAAAAGATTCACGTCGAACACTGCTTGGGTTTGAAAATAAGTTGCTCCACTTTCCACTTTTTTCTCCAAACGATTGACCTCACCCGCCAAATCATCAGCCCCTGGGTTAACGACTGCTCCAATATTAAATGAGGTGTTCCCCTTCAGAGAATTGGCCATTAAGTCGCACCCTTCGTTGAGATTCTTAGCCGCTTTGATCAACTGCTCAGTAGGAATATCGAACACCGGCTTCGCGTCAGGATGATCGCCAAGATGCGGCGGATCACCGCCCATACAAATCAGGTTTTCTATACCCAGAACCCAGGCTCCCATCATGTCGCTTTGCAAGGCGATGCGATTTCTGTCCCTGGTGGTCATCTGCAAAATCGGTTCAACCCCNNCGTCTTTAAGAAGTTTGGCTGAAGCGATAGGCGACAAGCTCATCTTTGACCCGTGTGAATCGGTGACATTTACCGCGTCAGCCACTGGCGCCAGGACTTCTGCCTTAGACAACAACATCGAAACATCCGTGCCTTTAGGAGGAGTCAATTCCGAGGTTACAACAAAGGCGCCGTCATTAAATTTATCAACAAGTTTATTCACGACAAAAACTCCTTTCAAAAGATACTGCAAAAAAAGAAGGACAAAAACTGTAAAAATGCACGAAATTTTGGGTGCAAATGAGGCGCTTTTTTATAAAAAAAAGCAATCAAAATTTAGAAAAAAAACAGTTGTTCGAACGCAAATTTCGGGGATAGAATCGCGTGAAAATTTGATGAGGAATCCCGTCCTTGCCAACCTCAAAATTCCCTACTGAAGCCGAAGTAGTGATCATCGGTGTCGGCGGTATTGTGGGCTCTATGCTCGCCTACTGGTTAGCTGAGCTCGGCCAGAAAAACATCATCGGCCTGGAGAAATCTTCGGTCATTCCTTCTGACATTGGATCAACAGCCCATGCCTCAGATTTTGTCTATAACACCACACACGACAAACTTGGCAACTGGACGACCGCCTTCAGTCGAAAGTTTTATGAAGAGCATGGTTTTTTTCTAAAAAAAGGGGGGCTAGAAATCTGCCGTGAAGGTGATGATGCTCGATGGGAAGAGCTTAAGCGTAAAGTCGGTTCGGGCAGAGCTTTCGGGACTAATGTCAGCTTAATTTCTGCTTCGGAGGCTAAAGAGAAATTTCCTTTGCTCGATGAAGATTCGATTAGAGGCGCAATGTGGGACCCCGACGCTGGGCTAGTGATACCTCGCTCTCAAGATGTCGTTAGCTTCGCCGTTGAAAAAGCTAAAGAAACAGGTGCTCTTAGCGCTTACACAGACACTCCTGCAATAGGCTTTGAAATCGAAAACGGGAGAGTCACTGGAGTAAATACCGACAAGGGAACGATCAAAACCGATAAAGTAGTGATCGCATCAGGAATTTGGGGACCCTTGTTAGGCGATATGGCTGGAGTTCCAGTCCCACTGTCTCCAGTTGAGCACCCTTTGCTGTTTTTTGGTCCTCTGCCACAAGCCCAAGGCGCCGAAGATTTTCTTGTTTATCCACTGCTCCGAGACCAGGGTAATTCGGCTTACGTACGAGATACCGGCAGACTACACGGCGGCATGCTTGAGTGGGGCTACTATGAGGACAAAGAGCCCCGACTGGTAGATGCTGAAGACATCGGGAATCCTGACAAAACAATGACCTCCCCTTCGATGCGTCATTTGGCTCTGGAGGAAATAGCAGAACCACTTGAAAAGGCTTTCGAGACTACGCCCATTCTGAACGAGCTGGGATGGGATGAAAGAAGCTCCTTTAACGGGCTCCTATCTGTCACCTCTGATGCGGGTTCCTTGATAGGTGAAAGCCCTGAGGTCCGAGGTTTTTGGCTGTGTGAGGCGGTCTGGGTTAAAGATGGTCCTGGATGCGCGAGACTGTGCGCCGAGTGGATGGTCAGGGGCAAAACTCCTGTGGACATGCATTCTTTTGATATCGCCAGGTTTTATCCGGCGCAAAAAGAAAAAGCTTTTGTTAAAACACGCGCTTTCGAAAACGCACAAACCATCTATACACCGGCCGTACATCCCAGAGAACCCTATATCAGCCAAAGAGAATTATTCGTCAGCCCATTTTATGCCAGAGAGAAAGAGCTCGGTGGTCACTTTGATAACGAAGTCGGGGGTTGGGAGCGAGCGTTCGCCTACGAGAGTAATCGACAGAATCTCTCACAATATCTACAAACAGTACCGACTCGAGATAACGAGTGGGATCGCCGACACGTACCCTACGAGATTGCCAATGCTGAACACCTGGCAATGAGTGAATCCGCCGGAATGATCAACCTTTCTCACTTCGCAATCATGGACATCAAAGGATCGGATGCCGAACGAATGCTGGAGTACCTTTCTGTCGCAAAGGTTGGAGATAACACACCAGAGGGAAGGGTCATTTACACTAACTTTCTAGACGAAGATGGAGGTGTCCACGCAGATCTCACCATCTCACGAATGGGCAACGACTATTATCGAGTGGTGACTGGCGGTGCAGATGGCAACCGAGACTGGGTTACCTTGCGCAACTATAGAGACGATCACGGGCTAGAAGCGGACATCAACATCAGAACCCACGATATCGCAACTCTCGGGTTGTGGGGNCCTCACGCAGANAGAGCTTTAGGACATTTCATCGATCCCGGTGAAATCAATATTGGTAATTTTCCNTTCGTTACTGCTAAAGAATTGACGCTAAAGCTGCCTCACGGAAAAACCATCGAGGTTTGGGCGGCTCGCATTTCCTATGTCGGTGAAAGCGGCTGGGAGATATATCTGAACAATGATAGTGAAGAAGGCCTTGCNCTATATGATGCTTTACTGGAGGTTGGAGTAGTGCCGGTCGGCATAGAGACCTATGCGAATAGCCGCCGCCTCGAGAAAAGTTTTCGGCTACAGGGCGCTGATCTCGAGACCGAATACAATGCTTGTGAATCCGCAGTTGAAAGACCTCAAGTAAAAGTTGCGGATTTTCATGGCAAAAGCGCTCATTTGGCCCACAGAGCAGAGGAGCCTAGCGCGATTTTATGCACAATGACTCTCGATGACCTGAATGTATCAGGGAACGGCGCACGCTACCCGGTCGGTATCTCACCAATTCTGGATGCCGAAACTGGCGAGGTCCCAATTGATAGTAAAGGCCGAAGGTCCTACAGNACGAGTATGTCCTATTGCCCTTCTATCAAAAAACACGTCGTCATGGGCTATCTCCCGAAAGATCTCGCGATTCCAGGAAAGCCTTTGGCACTCGAGTACTTCAACGAAAACGGTGATGGTATTTATCCCATGACCGTTCAAATCGTCGGCAAAGGGTCTCTCTACGACCCTGNAAACAAAAGAGTTCGCTCGTAATTAATCCAAATACAAACATATAAGGGGGTAACAATNATGACACANCCAAATCATCCGNGCNTNGATCAAAGCGATCGAGTAGTACCCTATAATTTAAGGCAGAGTGGCCGTACTCCTGTCCAGCTATTGATTTCAACGAGGGTAAGAAAATCACCCTTCTGGCACCTGTCAATCGAAGCGGGTTGCTGGAGAGCAACAACCTACAATCGTATTTACCACCCTAGAGGGTATNTCAAACCAGAAGACGGTGGGATGATGGCTGAATACGACGCCCTGGTTAATCGAGTAACCATGTGGAACGTNGCGGTTGAGNGACAAATAAGAGTTAAAGGCCCTGATGCCGAGGCTTTTGTAAATTACGTGATCACTCGCGANGCAACCAAGATAAAACCTGGTAACGGTAAATATGCAATCCTGTGCAANGACAANGGAGGAATTCTNAACGATCCTGTCCTACTCAGGCTAACCGAAGANGAATTCTGGTTTTCTATCTCTGACAGTGACCTGATGCTCTGGTTGCAGGGCGTCAACGTTGGTAAAAAATATGACATCGCCATAGATGAAATCGATGTTTGTCCCCTACAGATCCANGGACCTCTCTCAGAGAACCTCATGGCAAAACTGGCCGGAGAGCCCGTAAGAGACATTCCTTACTACGGTCTAATGGAAACCACTCTTNAGGGCGTAGATATAGTAATCAGCCAGACNGGATTTACCGGAGAGAAGGGCTANGAAATCTACGTGCGAGACGCNCACCAGAACGCNGAGATCGTTTGGAATGCTGTGCTCGAGGCAGGNGAGGAATTCGGCCTGCAAGTGGTTGCTCCAGCACATCATCGAAGAATCGCGGCGGGAATTTTATCCTGGGGCCAGGACATGGACTTTGAGACNTCGCCCTTCCAGGTAAANCTGAGCTATCAGGTGCCAAGAAACAAACAAGNTGACTATATAGGCAAAGNGGAACTAGAGAGGCAACGCGCCACGATCGACGGTGGTAACTTCCCATTCAAGATGCGGATGGTGGGGCTGATCTTTGGTGGAAAACAAATCACCGACTATGCGCCTGANTTNTGGCTGATCGCAGATACAGANGGAAACGACATGGGTTACATTACGTCTCCATGGTGGTCACCAGAACTCAATACCAANATCGCGCTAGGATGGGTNCCTTCAAATTCTTCAGAGGTCGGAACNAAGTTGCTCGTCAGGCTACCCGACGAATATTCAGAGTCTNCTGGCGTTNCCGCTGAAGGAGAGATAGTCGACGTGCCATTCCGNGAGTCCGTCAACCCCAACATCAGGGAGGTTGCGAAGGCAAAGGGACTCGACTACGCCGAGTAATACTGAGTCACGAGATCAATTCGAACCCGGGTTGATCTCGACATCCTNTTCAGTCNTTTAGTTTTTAACCGAGCCTCATCAAAANANTATTNATTGANANGCCCTNGGAATTGGAACAGTTATCAGGCTTCCTNCACGNCGTGATANCNGCCNCCTCACTGGGCTAGCTGAANATCCCATTTAACTNTCGCAGAACAANCGCAAAAGTACGANGNTAAACTGGATTACCTCATNTGANCNGGAAANGTCCAANATAATCATTCATGCTAATACTTNGCNNCCTANGCAGTAGTNATATAGTGATGGAAACAGGCCAAANTTTTTTANTAACAATNNATNTACGGTCGCCTTGCTCTACCTAANCAGGAAAACGATAAAACGGNAAATTAATTGCTATCTCNTCNAAAAGATAAGCTGAAAGAAATTGTCGAGACCGGCGTCCTAAAACCCTCTCTCTAGGTCATCGCCAGGGAGGCAAAGACATCGGCCATTTTATCGACATCGTACTCAAGTATTTCNGTTAGCACATGAGCATTGTGCTCTCCGATTTCAGGGTTTGCATGAGCGGGGCGCCCCGGGGTTCTCGATAAACGAAANCGTGAGCCCTCAACAATAAAATCTCCCACACTCGAGTGGGGAACACTTAAAAAATGCTCGCGATATTTGAGCTGGGGATCAGTCACGCTCTCGGGAGAATTTTGCACAATATGTGCCGCCACTCCTGAGGAAATCAACTCGGATTGGAGCTCCTGTCCATCAAAGCCACAAGTCCAGCCTGCCAGAAGCCCATCTAACCTATCCGACTGCTCCAATCTCCCTGCTGCGGTAAACAAATCAGGATCAGCACTCTCAGCAGAAAATCCAGCCAGTTCGCACAATTTCTTCCAGGCCGTATCATCCTGGCAGGCGATTGCTATCCATTGATCCTGTCCCTTTACCGGGTAAACACCGTGAGGCGCATAGCGCATATCTCGATTACCTTGTCTGCGCCATATTTTGTTATTCATTTCGTATTCGAGCACGGCTGGCGCGAGAAAATGGATGGCCGCTTCAGCCTGCGAAATGTCAATATGTTGTCCCCTGCCCGTGTCCCGTCGATGCTCGAGGGCGGCCATCAATGATGCAAGCATAAACCTAGGAGAAACGCCGTCCGTATAAGCCAAATAAGGTCCAGCCGGCGAGCGATCTAACCAACCGGTCAAATCGTAAAATCCAGCAATCGCGGCCGCCATATTACCGTAACCTGGTACCTGAGCTCGCGGTCCTGTCTGCCCCATCAAACAACTCGACAACATGATGATTTTGGGATTAATTTTCTTGAGGCTCTCGTAATCTAAACCCCATCCTTTCATAGCTTTCGGCGAGAAGGATTCAGTCACGACGTCCGCCCAGCGAACAAGATCCTCTATGACTTTTCTCCCGGTTGGATTTGACGGGTCAACCGTAATCCCCAGTTTCCCCGCATTGAAGTTTGCAAAAGGTACCCCGGTTTCCAGACCAGGCTCATCATTTAAAAAAGTTGGGGCTGCGCGAGCAGGCTCATTGCGTTCACTAGATTCAACTTTAATCACCGTTGCTCCGTA
>PBUF01000019.1 GCA_002727775.1 Gammaproteobacteria bacterium | reverse complement strand
TTAGATTCTTTGCTCAGTTGGTTGGTGAGTTCCTTGATAGGCTAAAGCAAGCGCAAAGAGGATTTTTATGACAAAAAAATGGTACGTGGTACACGCCTATTCTGGGTTTGAAAAGAATGTTGCTCGAGCGTTAGAGGAAAGAGTAGAGCTGGCTGGTCAGAAGGAATATTTCGGAGAAATTTTGGTTCCGACTGAAGATGTCGTAGAAATGAGGGCGGGGCAAAAACGTAAAAGTGAGAGGAAATTTTTCCCGGGATATGTGCTTGTTGAGATGGAATTGACCGATGATACATGGCATTTAGTCAAAGAGACGCCGCGAGTGATGGGATTTATTGGGGGCAAAGCCGACGAGCCCGCTCCTTTAAGCGAGAGGGAGGCGGCGGCGATATTAGACCGTGTTGAAATAGGTAGCCAACGAGCTGCGCCAAAAATTGTTTTTGAGGCAGGAGAAATTGTAAGGGTCATAGATGGGCCATTTAACGATTTCAATGGTGTTGTAGAAGAAGTCAACTACGAAAAGAGCAAGTTGAATGTNGCTGTAACTATCTTTGGCCGGTCTACTCCNGTGGAATTGGAATTTGGTCAAGTNGANAAAGGTTAGTNNANTAGAGCANTGTTGCCTTGGGTTNCTAGATGTTTTGTATTCGTAATTTGAGGTTTTAAATAGGAGTTATTTGTGGCGAAGAAGGTTGAGGCGTATATAAANTTACAGGTGCCCGCAGGCCAAGCGAATCCCAGTCCNCCAGTGGGGCCAGCATTAGGACAACATGGTGTAAACATAATGGACTTCTGCAAGGCCTTCAANGCNGAAACGCAGTCTACAGAGCAAGGGCTGCCAGTGCCTGTTGTTATAACGGTTTACGCAGATAGGAGCTTTACTTTCGAAACCAAGACGCCACCTGCTGCGGTTTTATTGCGTAAAGCTGCGAATATAGCCAAGGGAAGTGGAACGCCCAATTCTGAAAAAGTTGGCAAAGTTAATCGGTCTCAGCTTGAAGAAATAGCAAAAATTAAAATGCCTGATTTAACAGCCGCGGATTTGGATGCGGCGGTTAAAACTATTGCGGGGACTGCAAGAAGTTCTGGAATCGANGTTGAGGGGCTGTAAATGGCGAAGTTAACAAAAAAACAAAAACTTATAGCTGAAAAGTTTGACAGCGAGAAATTCTACGCTCTCCCAGATGCCTTGGAGATCTTGAGTTCGGTATCTAGTAGTAAATTCAAAGAGGCGTTGGATGTGAGCGTTAATTTAGGAGTTGATCCTCGTAAGTCTGATCAAGTTGTAAGGGGAGCGACCACACTTCCACACGGGACAGGGAAGGACGTAAGAGTTGCGGTGTTTGCGCAGGGTGAAAATGCAGAAAAGGCCCAGCAGGCGGGTGCAGATGTCGTAGGTTTTGAAGACCTCGGAGAGGAAATAAAAGGTGGAAAGATAGATTTCGATGTGTTGATTGCAACACCAGATGCGATGAGAATAGTTGGTCAGCTTGGTAAAGTCCTTGGNCCGAGAGGCTTAATGCCAAATCCAAAAACTGGGACCGTCACAACGGATGTTGAAGTAGCGGTAAAAAATTCCAAATCCGGGCAGGTTCAATTTAGAACTGACAANGCTGGTTTGGTTCATGGTCGGGTTGGACAGCTTGGTTTTACTGCGGAGCAAATTAAAGAGAATATTCAAGCTCTTCTTGTTGATCTCAAAAAGGCAAAGCCAGCTGCAGCTAAGGGCGTGTATCTTAAAAAGTTGACTCTTTCTTCTACTATGGGCCCTGGGCTCAATATAGATCAGGCATCTTTAGAAGTGCANTAAAGCCCNTAGCATAAGCTGAGGGGTAGGTCGGAAAAATAGCGCGGGCGCGAGCTATGTTAAACAAGGGTTTCACCGGCGTTAAAAAGGTATATAATATCTTCCCTGTTTTTGGGGCAAGTGAAAGGCCCGAACTATCAGAGATCGTAAGAGTCGGAAATAGAGACTTAATATTGCTTGCGTAGATGGTTATTTGTGAAGGNTTTGCGGATCACTTTTTTGCATGGGATCGCTNGGTTGCATGCNTTTGAGATGAGCAAAGATCGAATACCTTCCAAAATGCCANCCTNGCGTTATTAAGAGAAAATCCGGTGCAATTAAAGTGCTAGAAACGCATTTTGTAAGGAACATTGAGTGGCAATAAAGATAGCTCAAAAGAAAGAAATAGTGAAAGAGGTGGCCGAAGTTGCAAACGAGGCCGTATCGGCTGTGCTGGCAGATTATCGTGGGATGAGCGTGGCACAAATGACTGCAATGAGGGTTAAAGCTAGACAAAGTGGCGTTTATGTAAGAGTTNTTAGAAACACTCTTGCCAAAAANGCCCTAGAGGGCAGTGAGTTTTCTTGTCTAGAGGGCTCGCTNGTGGGCCCAACGCTTGTTGCCTTCTCGCAGGAAGACCCTGGAGCTGCGGCAAGGCTTCTAAAAGAGTATTCAAAGGAAATTGAAGACCTACAGGTGAAGGCCATTGCGATCGGAGGTGAATCTTTTGGGCCAGAGCAAATAGATCGGGTTGCTAAGCTGCCTACTCTAGATGAAGCTCGCTCTATGTTGATGTCTGTGTTGCTTGCGCCGATCACAAAGTTGACGCGAACGCTGAACGAGGTTCCATCAAAAGTTGTGCGGGTTCTGGCTGCAGTACGAGATGAAAAACAGAACAACTCCTCATAAGGGGTGTTCTTTTAATTGGCTAAAATTGGAAAGATTTTTTAAAGGAGTTGAGTGATGGCTTTGTCTAAAGATGAGATATTGGACGCTATTTCCGACATGAGCGTNATGGACGTTGTCGATTTGGTTAGCGCAATGGAAGAGAAATTCGGAGTATCGGCTGCNGCGGCGGTTGCTGCTGCGCCGGTTGCTGCTGGTGCTGGTGGTGGTGANGCGGCGGTAGAGGAAAAAGATGAATTCGAAGTTGTTCTTGCTGGCGCTGGGGATAAAAAAGTCAATGTGATCAAAGCGGTACGAGGCATCACGGGTCTCGGACTAAAAGAAGCGAAAGCCCTGGTGGATGAAGCGCCTTCGTCAATAAAAGAGGGCGCTACNAAAGATGAAGCTGAAGAGTTTAAAAAGCAGTTAGAAGAGGCAGGCGCCACGGTTGAATTAAAATAGCTGTAGGCGAGGAGCCGGCTGGCTTTTATTGGGTTTGGATTGTTTGGCAACTTTTTTAGCGAGTATTAATAAAGTTAATACTTGGAATATGGAGTAGCGCGATGGCTTATAGCTTTACTGAAAAAAAGAGAATTAGAAAAGATTTTGGAAAATTGGCCGAATCAGTTGAACTGCCCTATTTGCTGGCGATCCAAGTCAATTCTTACAATAAATTCTTGTACAAAAGCCAACCANATTCTGAAGNTCAATCTGGTTTGGAATCGGCATTTCGCTCAGTTTTTCCGATCGTTAGCTATTCAGGAAGCGCGGCTTTAGAGTTTGTAGACTTTCGTTTAAGTGAGCCAGTTTTCGATGTAAAAGAATGCATAATGCGAAGTATTACCTATGCGGCACCTCTTCGTGTAAAAGTTCGTTTGATTATTTACGATAAGGAGTCNTCGAGCAAGGCNGTAAAAGATGTAAAAGAACAAGAAGTTTACATGGGCGAAATTCCCTTGATGACTGAAAATGGAACATTTGTGATTAATGGAACGGAAAGGGTAGTTGTGTCCCAGTTACATCGCTCTCCTGGAGTATTCTTTGACCATGATCGCGGTAAAACCCATTCGTCAGGGAAGTTACTGTATAACGCGAGAGTTATTCCATATCGAGGCTCTTGGCTTGATTTTGAGTTCGACCCTAAAGATTGTGTATTTGTGCGGATTGATAGGCGTAGGAAGCTTCCAGCAACTATAATTTTGAGGGCATTGGAATATACAACAGAAGAGATTTTGAATATTTTCTTCGAGTCCAATAGTTTCTCCATTAAAGGAGAAAAAGTACTAGCTCAGTTGGTTCCTGAGAGGCTTAGAGGAGAGGTCGCAACCTTTGATGTGCTAGATAACAAAGGCAAGATCATCGTTGAGTCGGGAAGAAGGATCACCGCCAGGCATGTAAGATTGTTGGCGGAAAGCGGCTTGAAAGAAATGGAAGTTCCCC
This sequence comes from Gammaproteobacteria bacterium, assembly GCA_002727775.1. Classification (GTDB taxonomy): domain Bacteria; phylum Pseudomonadota; class Gammaproteobacteria; order Pseudomonadales; family Azotimanducaceae; genus UBA4421. The sequence continues at coordinate 12,144 of PBUF01000019.1, read as the reverse complement.
GGGACTATCTGCTTGACAAGATTATCGCCAAAGATGTGGTTAGCAAGGAAAGCGGGGAGGTCATACTAGAAGCTAATTCGCTCATCACTCATGAAGGGTTAGACAAGCTTCTGGAAGAAAGCGTCACGAACTTTGAGACGATTTATACTAATGATCTAGATAGGGGCGGGTACATTTCTGACACTCTTAGAATAGATCCAACTTCCAATAAGATGGAAGCACTAGTAGAGATATATCGAATGATGCGCCCAGGCGAGCCGCCCACTAAAGAGGCGGCAGAGAATCTTTTTAGTAATTTGTTTTTTTCAACTGAGCGTTACGATTTGTCAAAAGTTGGCAGGATGAAATTCAACAGAAGGCTTGGTCGGGAAAGCATTGAGGGTCTGGGGACATTAGAAAAAGAGGATATTGTTGATGCTCTTAAGACCCTTATAGATATAAGGAATGGCAAAGGGGTTGTCGACGATATAGATCACCTAGGGAACCGCAGAGTCCGGTCTGTGGGGGAGATGGCAGAAAATCAGTTCAGAGTTGGGTTAATCAGAGTCGAGAGGGCAGTNAAAGAAAGGCTGAGNCTGGCGGAATCGGAAGGCCTGATGCCGCAGGATATGATTAATGCAAAACCTGTTGCTGCAGCGATTAAAGAATTTTTTGGTTCTTCCCAGCTTTCTCAGTTTATGGATGCTGTCAATCCTNTGTCNGGTGTTACGCACAAAAGAAGAGTNTCTGCGTTAGGTCCTGGTGGATTAACTCGAGAACGAGCTGGGTTTGAGGTAAGAGATGTTCATCCAACGCATTATGGTAGGGTTTGTCCTATTGAAACGCCTGAAGGCCCAAATATAGGTTTGATAAACAGTTTGGCGTCTTATGCTCGCACCAATGATTATGGATTTTTGGAGTCCCCATATAGGAAAGTTGAGAAAGGCGTGGTTACTGATGACATAGAGTACTTATCTGCGATTGATGAAGCCGAATATGTCATTGCACAAGCNAGTGCTCCGNTAGACAAAAAGAATANATTCGTTGAATCGCTTGTAGANGCAAGGCATCAGGGTGAGTTTTCGAAGACAGCTGCAGAAAATGTGAATTTTATGGANGTCTCATCAAAGCAAGTAGTATCTGTCGCGGCAGCTTTGATCCCTTTTTTAGAACACGACGATGCTAACAGGGCCCTAATGGGCTCTAATATGCAAAAACAGGCGGTCCCAACGGTAGTTTCTGAAAAGCCGCTTGTGGGGACCGGATTGGAGAGAAGTGTGGCACGGGACTCAGGGGTGTGCGTGATTGCGAAAAGAGGGGGAGTAGTAGATCGCGTAGATGCTGGCAGAGTTGTAATCAGAGTAGAAGAAAGAGAGATTGAGGACGAAGAGGCTGGTGTCGATATATATAACTTAACGAAGTTCACAAAATCTAATCAGAATACTTGTATTAATCAAAAGCCATTGGTTAAGGCTGGCGACAAAGTTTCTAAAGGCGATGTATTAGCAGATGGCTCTTCTGTCGATATGGGTGAGCTGGCCCTAGGACAAAATATGCGGATCGCGTTCATGCCCTGGAATGGATACAACTATGAAGATTCGATCTTGGTTTCCGAAAGGGTGGTAAAAGAGGATAGGTTTACGAGCATTCATATCCAAGAACTTACTTGTATCGCCAGAGACACCAAAATGGGCCCGGAAGAAATTACCGGTGATATTCCAAATGTAGGGGATGGTGCTTTAGGCAAACTTGATGAATCAGGAATCGTATATATAGGGGCTGAGGTAAGCGCAGGCGATATATTGGTTGGAAAGGTGAGTCCCAAGGGCGAAACGCAATTGACCCCTGAAGAAAAACTTTTGAGAGCAATTTTTGGTGAGAAAGCGTCTGATGTGAAAGATTCGTCATTGAGAGTTCCGACCAGTGTCAAAGGAACGGTCATCGATGTACAGGTTTACACACGAGACGGTGTAGAAAAAGATGAAAGAGCGAGGTCTGTTGAGGCGGCCCAGTTGGCTCAGATCCGAAAGGACCTGGATGATGAGTATAGAATTGTTGAAATCGCAACTCAGGAACGTCTGAAAAAGGCGCTATTGAAGGCGAAGGTGGCTAGTGCTCCAGGGTTAGCCAAGGGTGGTGTGCTCGACTCTGATTATCTTGAGGGTTTGCCGCTCGATGAATGGTTCAAGATAAGGATGCAGGACGATGAATTAAACGAGTTGCTTGAGAGCGCTGAAGACCAATTGCAACACAAAAAAAATGANCTTGATGCCCTNTACGAAGACAAGCGCTCGAAAATAGAAAGNGGGGATGACCTTGCTCCGGGTGTCTTGAAGATTGTGAAAGTAAATTTGGCAATTAAGAGAAGAATCCAGCCTGGCGACAAGATGGCGGGACGTCATGGGAACAAAGGCGTTATATCTGTCATTATGCCTGTTGAGGATATGCCTTATGATGAGAATGGTGANCCAGTCGACATCGTCTTAAANCCTTTGGGAGTGCCCTCAAGAATGAATGTTGGCCAGGTTTTAGAAACNCACTTGGGGTGGGCGGCGCATGGAATTGGCAGAAAAATTAATTCCATGCTGGAAGAGCAAGCNAACATTGGTAAAGTCAGGGGCTTTTTGGATGAAGTCTACAACCGTATAGGCGAGTCGGAGGTTGATTTAAAGAGTCTTTCTGATAAAGAGATTCTTGAATTAGCGACAAACTTGAGCGGCGGAGTTCCCGTTGCTACACCTGCTTTTAATGGCGCNGTAGAAGAAGAAATNAAAGAAATGCTTTCCTTGGCGGACATGCCAACTAGCGGACAGATAGTCTTATACGATGGCAGGACTGGAGATCAGTTTGATCGGTCGGTGACNGTTGGGTATATGTATATGTTGAAACTAAACCATTTGGTGGATGACAAGATGCATGCNCGATCNACTGGGTCCTATAGCTTGGTAACNCAGCAGCCGTTGGGAGGTAAGGCTCAGTTTGGAGGCCAGCGGTTCGGCGAAATGGAGGTTTGGGCACTAGAGGCTTACGGAGCGGCCTATACTTTNCAAGAGATGTTGACTGTTAAATCGGATGATGTGGCTGGTCGAACGAAGATGTACAAGAATATTGTTGATGGCGATTTCCAGATGGAACCTGGTATGCCGGAATCNTTTAATGTGCTTGTGAAAGAAATTCGATCGCTTGGAATTAGCATTGAATTAGAGACTGAGTAATTCATCGGTTTTAAGGAGAAAGTGGCATGAAGGATTTGTTAAATTTATTAAAGACACAGGGCTCTGAAGATGAATTTGATGCTTTAAAAATAGGCNTAGCGTCTCCGGAGTTAATCAGATCTTGGTCTTATGGAGAAGTTAAGAAGCCTGAGACGATAAANTACCGNACGTTCAAGCCNGAGAGAGATGGGCTTTTTTGTGCGAGAATTTTTGGGCCCGTCAAGGATTACGAATGCCTATGTGGGAAGTATAAGCGATTAAAGCATAGGGGTGTTGTCTGTGAAAAATGCGGCGTAGAGGTCACTCTGACAAAGGTNCGACGTGAGAGAATGGGGCATATCGAGTTAGCTTCTCCTACTGCNCATATATGGTTCTTAAAATCGTTGCCATCGCGGATAGGCCTTTTGTTAGACATGACNTTGAGAGATATAGAAAGAGTTCTTTATTTTGANTCATTTATTGTGATTGATCCGGGANTAACGGATTTAGAGACTTGCCAGCTTTTAAGTGACGAAGAATATTACCAAAAGCTCGAAGAATATGGAGACGAATTTGATGCGCGTATGGGNGCAGANGCAGTAAGGGAGCTCTTGTTAAATTTGGATCTGGATGCAGAAATAGCAAAGCTAAGAGAGGAAATTCCGGCTACGAATTCAGAAACAAAAATCAAGAAATTTTCAAAGCGACTAAAGCTAATGGAAGCTTTTAGAAAGTCAGGTAATAAGCCAGAATGGATGATTCTTGAAGTGCTACCGGTTCTTCCGCCAGATTTGAGGCCCCTAGTTCCGTTGGATGGGGGTCGATTTGCTACATCGGANCTNAACGATCTTTATCGAAGAGTGATAAATAGAAACAACAGACTAAAACGATTATTGGATTTAGTTGCTCCNGACATAATCGTAAGAAATGAAAAGCGCATGCTCCAGGAATCGGTTGACGCCCTTTTGGATAATGGTAGNNGAGGTAGAGCNATCACCGGGTCTAATAAGAGGCCTCTGAAATCTCTGGCTGATATGATCAAAGGGAAGCAGGGTCGTTTCCGGCAGAACTTACTTGGCAAGCGCGTAGACTATTCTGGCAGATCGGTGATTGTTGTTGGGCCTACTCTTAAGCTGCACCAATGTGGGTTGCCGAAAAAGATGGCGCTCGAGTTGTTTAAGCCGTTTATTTTTGGTCGACTGGAAGATCAGCAGCTGGCAACTACAATTAAAGCTGCAAAAAAAATGGTTGAGCGAGAAACAACCGAAGTATGGGACATTTTGGCGGACGTGATTCGCGAGCACCCTATCTTGCTAAATAGGGCACCGACTTTACACAGGTTAGGGATTCAAGCATTCGAGCCCGTGTTAATTGAAGGGAAAGCGATACAATTACACCCTCTCGTCTGCACGGCTTACAACGCTGATTTTGATGGTGACCAGATGGCTGTGCATGTCCCAATCACACTAGAAGCCCAGCTTGAAAGTAGAACACTAATGATGTCTACAAATAACGTATTATCGCCGGCTAGCGGAGAACCAATAATCGTTCCCTCACAGGATGTCGTTTTGGGCATATATTACATGACACGGGAAAAGGTTAATGCAAAAGGTGAGGGGCTTGTTTTTGCTGATGTAGAGGAGGTGCAACGCGCTTACCATAGCAAGAATGTGGAGCTTCAGGCGCGAGTGAAAGTCCGAATTAAGGATTCTGAATTAGGAACGGAGAATCAGTCTAAAATATTCGACACGACTGTCGGGCGAGCACTGCTTTACAATATTGTCCCTAACCAGCTTCCTTTTGATTTGGTTAACAAGACTATGGACAAAAAGTCAATATCGAATTTGATCAATGACTGTTACAGAAAGTGCGGATTAAAGGATACCGTGATATTTGCTGACCAGCTTATGTATGCTGGTTTCGCCTATTCGACACACTCAGGCGCATCGATAGGTGTGGAGGATTTTGTGGTGCCTGAAGATAAACAAACATTGATACAAGATGCGCAGTCGGAAGTCGCAGAAATTGAGTCTCAGTATGCGTCAGGTTTGGTAACCCAGGGAGAAAAGTACAACAAGGTGGTTGATATTTGGGGTAGAACAAACGATTTGGTCGCAAGGTCTATGATGGAGGGAATATCAAAAGAAACGACCATAAATAAAGAGGGTGATGAAGAAGAGCAGGGATCTTTTAATTCCGTATACATGTACGCAGATTCCGGGGCGAGAGGGTCTCCTGCTCAGATTAGGCAGCTTGCTGGAATGAGAGGTCTGATGACTAGACCAGATGGTAGTATTATTGAAAATGCCATAACCGCGAATTTTCGTGAAGGACTGAATGTGAATGAGTATTTTATTTCTACTCACGGTGCAAGAAAAGGATTGGCAGATACGGCTCTAAAAACGGCGAATTCAGGGTATTTGACTCGACGGTTGGTTGACGTTGCACAAGATGTTGTTATCACTGAGCAGGATTGCGGAACTTTGGATGGTTTACATATAACATCGATCATAGAGGGTGGTGATGTTGTGGAACCCTTGGGCACAAGGGTTTTAGGTAGAATAGTGGCGAGGGACGTTGTTGACGCTGATGGAGAGAAGCTCGTTGGTGTAGGCACTATGGTAGACGAATCTGTAGTTGCTGAGTTAGATCAGCTAGGTATAGACGAAATATGGGTCCGATCGCCGATCACTTGTGAGACGAAATATGGAGTCTGTGCTACTTGCTATGGAAGAGATCTAGCCAGAGGGCACTTGGTGAATGTGGGCGAGACGGTGGGTGTTATTGCAGCACAATCCATAGGAGAGCCTGGAACTCAGTTAACCATGAGAACCTTTCATATAGGAGGAGCAGCCTCTAGAGCGACTGCTATTGATAACATTCAGGTGAAGCATGGCGGTGTAGTTCGTCTTCATAACCTAAAAACCGTAACTCGTGAATCAGGTGAATTGGTAGCAGTTTCTCGATCTGGAGAGATCGCGATAGCAGACGAATATGGTAGGGAGCGGGAACGTTATAAATTACCCTATGGAGCTGTTATCTCAGTTGGCGAAGGCGAGCAAGTGGAAGCTGGTCAGGTAATCTCTCAGTGGGATCCGCATACGCATCCGATTGTGGCGGAAGTCGATGGGGTCATAGAGTTTGTTGAGATGGAAGACGGTCTATCAATAACCAGACAAACAGATGAGCTCACTGGGTTAACCAATATTAGTGTTTCTGATCCAAAGGATCGGCCTTCTGCAGCAAAAGACTTAAGGCCAGCTATTAGATTACTTGATAAAAAAGGCGCTGCTGTTTTACTTCCAGGTACTGATGTGCCTGCGAACTATTTCTTGCCTAGTGGTGCAATATTAAATATTGAAGATGGTGATCAAATTGGAGTGGGCGATATTGTGGCCAGAATTCCTCAAGAAGGGAATAAGAACCGNGATATAACTGGAGGATTNCCTCGTGTNGCCGATTTATTTGAGGCTCGGAAGCCNAAAGAGCCAGCGGTCTTAGCCGAAGCTACTGGTATCGTAAGCTTCGGAAAGGAGACCAAAGGCAAGCGAAGATTGGTTGTGACTTCTCTAGATGGAGAGTCTGTTGAAACACTAATACCTAAATGGAGAAATATTGGAGTCTTTGAGGGCGAACAAGTAGAGAAAGGAGAAATTGTTTGTGATGGGCCTTTTAGTGCACACGATATTTTGAGACTGAAGGGGGTGTCGCAGCTTGCGGACTACATAGTAAATGAGATTCAAGAAGTTTACAGGCTGCAAGGTGTAACGATTAATGACAAGCATATTGAAACTATTGTGCGTCAGATGCTACGAAAGGTTGAGATCACTGAGGCAGGAGATTCTGCTTTAATTAGAGGAGAGCAGTTAGAATTTAATTCCATCAGGGAGATAAATGCAGAGTTAGAATCCGAAGGTAAAGAGCCTGCTAAATTTCAACGATTGCTGCTTGGCATTACCAAAGCATCTCTAGCAACGGAGTCATTTATATCCGCTGCTTCCTTCCAAGAAACAACCCGAGTGCTAACCGAAGCTTCGGTTACGGGTAAGCTGGATTATCTAAGAGGACTCAAAGAGAACGTCGTTGTGGGTAGGTTGATTCCAGCTGGTACTGGTTTGACCTATCACAAAGAAAGAAAGAAAGTTAGAGAAGACGAGCAACAAGGTCCTAGTGCCGTGGAAGTGGAAGAGGCGCTCATGGATGCGTTGAGCGCGCAAGGCGATTAGTATTTGTGCGAGGGTTTTTTGTTGGAAGTCGATAAGAATATTGAGAATATTTGATTTCGATAATACAATCCCGCGCCCAAGAATAAGGTTTTAGTTAGAGTGAAAATTTATGGCGACTATTAGTCAGTTGGTACGAAAGCCTCGAAAGAGAAAAGTGGCAAAGAATATTGTTCCTGCTTTGCAAGGCTGCCCTCAAAAAAGGGGTGTGTGCATAAGGGTTTATACGACTACGCCTAAAAAACCTAACTCAGCTTTGAGAAAAATATGTCGTGTTCGTCTCACTAATGGCTATGAGGTTAACTCGTATATCGGAGGCGAAGGGCATAATCTACAGGAGCATTCCGTTGTGCTAATTAGAGGCGGAAGAGTCAAAGACTTACCTGGTGTTAGATACCATACTGTTAGAGGGGTGNTGGATACCACTGGCGTATCAGATAGGCGTCAAGGAAGATCAAAGTATGGTGCTAAAAAGCCTAAATAAAGTCCCATAGTCCAAAGTAAGGTCCGATGNATTCGGTGTAAGCCTGAATAAAGGAGAGTAAAAATGCCAAGAAGACGTGTNGTAGCGAAACGAGAAATTCTGCCCGATCCTAAATTTCATGATATTACCTTAGCAAAGTTTATAAACCATGTAATGGTAAGTGGTAAGAAGGCTGTTGCAGAGAGAATTGTCTATGGTGCTCTAAGTGAAATTGAGGAGAAGGGGAACGCCAGTCCGCTCGAGACTTTTGAAAAAGCACTTGAGGAAATTGCGCCTTTAGTGGAAGTGAAATCAAGAAGAGTAGGGGGCGCTACCTATCAGGTCCCTGTGGAAGTCAGGCCGTCACGAAGGAATGCGCTTGCAATGAGATGGCTTGTGGATAGCGCACGAGGGCGCTCGGAAAAAACGATGGCGGCTAGATTGGCCGGTGAGCTTCTCGATGCCTCCGAGGGCCGAGGTTCAGCGGTTAAAAAGAGGGAAGATACTCATAAGATGGCAGAGGCCAATAAAGCTTTTGCGCATTATAGGTACTAAAATCCTGACGTTTTAAGGTACCTCCTTTGTCTCGAAAAACTCCAATAGACCGTTACCGAAATATCGGTATCGTCGCCCATGTCGATGCGGGTAAAACGACGACGACCGAAAGAATATTATATTACACAGGAATTTCTCATCGTATTGGGGAAGTGCATGACGGTGCTGCCATCATGGATTGGATGGAGCAAGAGCAAGAGCGCGGTATCACTATAACCTCAGCAGCCACCACGTGTTTTTGGAAAGGCATTGATACAGGCGGTCATGAGCATAGAATTAATATCATTGATACACCTGGTCACGTTGATTTTACTATTGAAGTAGAGAGGAGCCTGCGTGTACTAGATGGAGCTGTAGTTGTCTTTTGTGGCACATCTGGTGTCGAGCCTCAATCTGAGACGGTTTGGCGCCAAGCTACCCGGTATTCAGTGCCTCGTATCGTTTTTGTAAACAAGTTGGATCGGCAAGGCGCTAATTTTTTTACAGTTGTTCAGCAGATTAAAGATAGGTTGGGCGCACACGCTGTACCGATTCAGATTCCGATCGGTAGCGAAGAGAATTATTCAGGCGTAATAGATTTAATTAATTCAAGAGAAATCGTTTGGCAGAATGATGACCAACAAGGCCTTAATTATGAAATAAGAGAAAGCCCGGACATCAGCAATTTGGAAGAATTCCAGTATTGGCGAAACGAGTTGATTGAGGTTGCGGCGGAAGCGAATGAAAATCTTATGGACAAATACCTTGAGGTTGGAGAGTTATCGCCTGTTGAAATAAAGGAAGGTCTGAGACTGAGAACCATTGACAATGAAATCGTTCCAGCGTTGTGTGGATCTGCTTTTAGAAACAAAGGAATACAGCCACTTCTTGACGCGATTATCGATTTTCTGCCAGCGCCTAATGATAAGAGTGCGATAGAGGGTCAAGGAAATGGAGATATTTCTGAGAGAAGGTCGCCAAATGATGATGAACCATTTTCTGCTTTAGTGTTTAAAATTGCCACAGATCCTTATGTGGGAACACTTTCTTTTTTTAGAGTTTACTCCGGTGTCTTGTCTGCAGGTGATCAGATTTTCAATTCTTTCAAGGAGCGAAAGGAAAGAGTCGGTAGGATGGTGCAGATGCACTCGAATAATAGGGAAGAAATTAAAGAAGTTAGGGCGGGTGATATAGCTGCAGCGATCGGTCTAAAAAACATTGCTACGGGAGAGACTCTTTGCGATGCGAATCGTCCTATATTATTGGAGACAATGGATTTTCCAGAACCAGTAATTTCGGTTGCGGTGGAGCCCAGATCAATTGCGGATCAGGAAAAACTTTCAGATGCTTTGAGTAAACTTGCTCAAGAAGACCCTTCGTTTAAAGTGACCAGCGACGAAGAGACTGCTCAGACGATTATTTCGGGGATGGGAGAGTTACACCTAGAAGTTTTGATTGAGAGAATGAAAAGGGAGTTCGGAGTCGAAGCCAATATTGGTAAACCACAAGTGGCTTATAGGGAAACAATTAAAAATCTTTCTGAGGCAGAAGGGAAATTTATTAGGCAAACGGGCGGAAAAGGACAGTATGGGCATGTAAGTTTGCGTATCGAACCTTATACAAATGATAGCGGCGATTACGACTATGAATGTGTCAATGACGTTGTGGGAGGGGCGATTCCCAAAGAATTTATACCCTCTGTTGAGAAGGGTATTCTNGAACAAATGCAAAANGGNGTGGTTGCGGGTTACCCNATGATNGGGNTNCGGGCTGCGATCGTAGATGGNTCCTTCCACGATGTCGACTCATCCGAAATGGCNTTTAAAATTGCGGCGTCGATNGCTCTAAGAGAAGCAGCTTTGAAGGCAGGCCCAATTGTCTTGGAACCCATTATGATGGTTGAAGTTGTGACTCCAGACGAGCACATGGGAGACGTCGTTGGGGACATAAACAAAAGAAGGGGTATGATTTCTGGCATGGATGAAAATCCCTCGGGGAAGATCGTNAAGGCTGCTGTTCCCTTGTCTGAGATGTTCGGGTATTCAACGGACTTGCGATCAAAGACACAAGGCAGAGCAACGTACACGATGGAATTTTCTAGATATGAGGAAATNCCGCCTGATCTAAGTGATGAAATTAGGTATCGCGCATAATTGAAATAAGGAAAATCAATGGCCAAAGAGAAATTTGAGAGAACCAAACCTCACGTAAATGTTGGNACCATCGGTCACGTGGACCATGGNAAAACGACGTTAACCGCGGCACTGACACGTGTTTGTGCGGAGGCCTTTGGTGGTGACATTAAAGAGTTTGACCAGATTGATAATGCTCCTGAAGAGCGTGAGCGAGGAATCACTATTGCGACTTCTCACGTAGAGTACGAGAGTACCAATCGCCATTATGCGCATGTTGATTGTCCGGGGCATGCTGATTATGTGAAGAATATGATCACGGGAGCGGCTCAAATGGATGGGGCCATTTTGGTTGTAAGTGCGGCTGATGGACCGATGCCTCAAACTCGAGAGCATATTCTTTTATCTCGTCAGGTGGGAGTTCCTAAAATAGTTGTATTTATGAACAAGGCTGACATGGTCGACGATGAAGAGTTGACTGAATTAGTTGAAATGGAAATACGAGAGCTATTGGACGCATATGAATTTCCTGGGGATGACACTCCTATTGTGATTGGTAGTGCGCTGAAAGCTTTAGAAGGTGACGATAGTGAGATTGGCATGCCTGCCGTTAAGCAGTTAGTGGAGACTTTAGACGAGTATATTCCAGAACCTGAAAGAGCTGTAGATCAGCCTTTTTTGATGCCTATAGAGGATGTTTTTTCTATTTCTGGTCGAGGCACGGTGGTTACTGGTCGTGTTGAACGAGGAATAGTTAAGGTTGGCGATGATATTGATATCATTGGTATCAAGGAGACCGAATCTACTACTTGTACTGGCGTAGAAATGTTCAGAAAGCTCTTAGATGAAGGGCGAGCAGGAGAAAACGTTGGAGTTTTATTGCGTGGCACGAAGCGTGAGGATGTTGAGCGAGGTCAAGTGTTGGCGGTCCCGGGCTCGATCACTCCCCATACGAAATTTGAGGCTCAAGTCTATGTGTTAAGCAAAGATGAGGGCGGCCGGCATACGCCATTTTTTAAAGGTTATCGTCCACAGTTTTATTTTCGTACTACAGATGTAACGGGCAGCGTTGAGCTTCCAGAGGGAGTTGAAATGGTAATGCCTGGAGATGATGTGAATATGGTTGCCGAATTGATTTGTCCAATTGCTATGGATGAGGGATTGCGCTTTGCAATTCGGGAAGGTGGTAGGACCGTAGGGGCGGGCGTGGTAACCAAGGTGATTGCGTAAAAGTAAAGGGCGAAATAAAACACTTCTGAGCAAAAGATATAGGCCAGTAGCTCAATTGGCAGAGCAGCGGTCTCCAAAACCGCAGGTTGGGGGTTTCTTCGCTCTATGGTTGCATTTGATAATATTGCTTCCTGTTATTGCCTTGACGATACATCCTCTGTACAATTTCGCTCCCACCAGTTGGTGGCGTGGTTGAGGGAATAGTTTAGCTCATTTGCGAAGCAAGAAAGTTGAGGCACAGTTAGAAAGAGTGCGGTTAGACTTTTTTGCCTCGCAAATGAGCTAAACTATTCCCTCAACCACGCCACCCACTGGTGGGAGCGAAATTGTACAGAGGATGCAGCATCAAGGCAATACCAGGAAGCAATATTATCAAACGCCACCAAAGA
>PBUF01000018.1 GCA_002727775.1 Gammaproteobacteria bacterium | reverse complement strand
TGCAAAATTGGTGCGATGCGTTAGAAAATGCGATAGGTCAAACGCCAGAAAATCAGCTTTCAGTTAGAGTTACTCGAGAGAGTGAATCAGAGTCGGAAGAAAGTCAAAGCGAAGAAGAGAGCACTAATTTGTCTGTTTCGATAGAAATGATCATAAAGGGGGCTCGAACTAACATAGAACTCAAGAAGTCATTTTTTGAAAGTAGGAATTACAAAGCTTTAGAGCCTGCGGTAACGCAACTGGAAGGATTGCTTGAGGAAAACGCGTCGATAGAAAGGGGAGGAAAANNGTTATCAACCCCGANTTACTTCTCTGATGTCTATTACTGGTTGATGGAAGAAGCTAAAAANGGAGTNAACGTTCAACGATACAAAGGTCTGGGCGAAATGAACGCCGACCAGCTTCAGGANACCACCATGGATCCNAATGCAAGGAGAATGCTTAAAATATCAGTTGAGGATGCTGTCGGNGCAGACCGCATCTTTAATACGCTTATGGGAGATCAGGTCGAGCCTCGCAGGGACTTTATCGATAAAAATGCGCTTTCTGTTGCCAATCTTGATGTTTAAGTCGTNCACAATTTGTCTGTCAAAAACTCTCCAAATAGCNNCGTAAGTCCTGGNAGTGTGGGGGTAACTGCTCTTNGAGTTCTAATAACTCTTTGTACGTTGATTCGCCNTTTCCGGTGTGCACGAGTANGAATTGAACAGAAGCTGCTTGAGCAGCTTTCAGATCCGAGGNTGAATCACCCACAAANACAGTGTTAGATGGTTTTGAGCCNAGCGCTTCTATNGCGAGTTCTAGTAGTAAAGCCTTGGGCTTTCTGCATGAGCAATTGTTTTCTGGTGTATGAGGGCAGAAAAAGAACCTCAGAGGCTTACCTCCAAGGGATTTCAAGATCGAGTTGCACTTTGCGTGCATATNAAATAANTCATCCTTGGAAAAAAGGCCTCTTCCCAGGCCTGACTGGTTGGTGCACACGGCGAATTCAATGCCTNTTNGCTGCCAGTAACCAATTGCTTCGAGGCTTCCTTTGATGGGCGCCCACTCTTCCGCGTTTTTAATATAGTCTTTAGAATCTTGGTTTATGACACCGTCTCTATCGAGCAAAATTAACCTTGGGAGTTCGCTAGCGACTTGTGTGTGTTGATTTGTTAAATTGCTCATTGACGGCGCATATTATTGGATTCTTTAGAATTTAAGATTTTAGTCGCAAACCCTGAATGATTTCAAAACCCGGCATCCGAAAATAATCAAGCAGTTGTAGAGAGGATGAGATCGCTTTAAATTTTATCGTATGTTCATAGAAAAAATCTTTGTTCTATTGTTAAGAATAACGAGCTACCTGAAACCCCAAAAAGGGATGGCAATTGCTCGTCTATTTTCTGCGTTCGCTTTTTTGTTAAATACTCGACTACGAAAAACTACTGAAAGAAACTTAAGACTTTGTTTTAAAGGGCTTTCACAGAGAGAGTTAAACGAACAAGTTAAGGAAAGCCTTACAAATTCGTTTTACTTATTTTTTGAGTATGCGTACATGTCAAACTGGGATCACCAAAGATTATTAAGTTTATTCGCCCAAGTAGACGGACTGGATTTACTAGAAGGTGCGTTAAAGAAGCGAAAAGGAGTATTACTGCTGTTACCCCATTTTGGAAATTTTGAAATCCTTGAGGTGTATATGGCGTCTTATTATAGCTTTGTCGCTTTGTACAATCCTCCAAAGGTCAAATCTTTAGAGCGAGCAGTGTCTAATATGAGGGAGCGTCACGGAGGCTTCATGTACCCTATAGGCTCTGCGGGATTAAGGGCCATAATTAAAGAGCTACGAAATGGTAAAATCTCCGTCTTACTGCCTGATCAGGTACCGAATGTAAATTCGGGTGCAATTCAGTCTGAGTTCTTTGGTAATAACATCCGTTATATGTCTCTAATCCATAAGCTTTTGAAGAAGACTTCTTCGGAAATTTTGTTCGCCTCTGTAACCAGGCGCCTAGACCACAACAGTTTGAAATATGAGATCTGTTTTGAAAAACCAGACGATCTCGTATACAGCGAGAAAGAAAGCGAGCATATAGGCGCAGTTACTGATGCCGTTGAAAGAATCGTATTAAGGTCGCCTATGCAATATCAATGGGAGTATAAGATTTTTAAAAATAGACGGGACTTCGACCCCTATCAAGATACCTAATAACCTTATCGTCTCCAGTAACTGGGCGTAAGAAGCACAAGCAATGTGAAAATCTCTAGACGTCCTAGCATCATCGCGAACATCAGCACCCACTTAACCTCGTCCTCGAGGCCACTGTAATTCGATGCCACTTCACCCAATCCTGGCCCCAGGTTGTTTAGGCATGCGCCGATAGCAGAAAAAGCGGTAACAAAATCTAGATCGCTGATCACCAATAATAGTACTACCATGAGTAGGAAGATAATCAGATAAGCACTTAAGAAACTCCAAACTGACTCGCTGATTCGCCCGGTCACAGGAGAGCCTCCTAGTTTGAGCGGAAACATCCCGGATGGATGGACCAGCCGCTTCACCTCTCTTAAGCCTTGAAGAAACAGCAAAAGAACTCTGATTACTTTAACGCCTCCCGCGGTTGAACCTGCGCAACCCCCAGCGAACGCACTTAAAAGTAGTATAAAGGGTAAACCCCCCGGCCATTCGCTGAAGTTGCTCGTGGAAAACCCGGTCGTAGTAGCCATGGAGACGGTCTGAAATATTCCCTCTCTAAGCACAGGTGCAACCCCAGCGACTATGCCTTTGTCGTTCCAGAGTAGCCCGCATACTAATATCGATCCGATAAATATGTACAAGAGATAGGCTTTAGTTTCACTATCCCTCAAATAATAAAAGGGGTTTTTTCTCTGCCACACAAAAAAATGTAAGCCAAAATTAATGCCCGCTATGATCATGAAAAAAACCGCCACCGTCTCAATAAGTGCATTGTCGAAATAACCAAGACTGAGATCATGTGTGGAAAATCCACCGATTGCTATTGTGGAGAAGCTATGGCAAATCGCATCGAACGCATCCATTCCAGCGAACCAATAAGCGAATGCGCATAGGGCTGTTAGACTCACGTAAATTAGCCAAAGGGCCCGAGCCGTTTCGGTAATCCTTGGAGTCAGTTTGTTCTCTTTATTAGGCCCGGGTGACTCGGTTTGGTAAAGCTGCATTCCGCCAATTCCTATTAGCGGGAAAATTGCGACCGCGAGAACGATAATTCCGATTCCTCCCAACCACTGTAATTGTTGACGATAAAATAAAATGGATTTTGGCAAAGAATCCAAACCTACCATTACGGTTGCGCCTGTGGTTGTTAGCCCGGACATGGATTCGAAAGCGGCGTCTGAAAAAGTTAACCCCGCCTCTGTATTGAGGTATAGGGGGATCGCGCCAAACAAACCTAGTCCAAGATAGAATAAAGCTGTGACCAGAAAACCGTCACCGCCTCGCAGTTCTCGTGGAGAACGACTAAACGGAATCCATAGCGCTAAGCCCGAGACAGCGGTAATTAAAAATGCCGTCGCAAATTCCGGAGCCGTAGTTTCGTTATACAGAAGTGCGACTAATACTGGCATAAGAAAGGTGAAACTAAAAAGAATTAATAGGATCCCAGTCAATTGGAATATGATTGCTAAATGCATAGCCTATGCCCNAATTACAGGAACCCTCGTTTAACTTGAAATAGGTTCTCAACTTCATGCACTTGACTTTTGTCTACCAAGAACAGGATAACGTGATCGTCTGTCATGACTTTTAGATCACTGTGGGCGATATAAACGACACCGTCTCTAACTATTGCTCCTATAGTGGTGCCAGGAGGCAAAGCGATGTCATCTATCGCTCGGCCTACTACCTGCGACGTCGCCGAATTACCGTGAGCGACGGCTTCAATCGCCTCTGCGGCATCCCTTCTAAGGCTATGGTCTTCAGTCACGTCTACTTGCCGGACATGGGATAGTACCGAACTAGTTGATGCCTGCTGCCTCGAAAGTACGACGTCGATATCACTCCCTTGAAGTAAATCAACATAGTCTGACTTGGATATCAAAGTGATGACTTCCCTAACCCCCAGTCGCTTTGCAAGTAGAGATGCCATGATATTAGTTTCGTCATCGTTTGTGACAGCACAAAAAGCATCGCAATTTTCTATATTTTCCTGAAGCATCAAATTTCGATCAGTTGCATCGCCGTTAAGAACTATCGCATTGCCCAGCTTTTCTGCGAGTTGCATGGCTCGAGCCTCGCTGATCTCGACAATTTTTACTGCATAATCCTTCTCAATTTCACGAGCAAGTAGCTCTCCCGTGGTGCCCCCCCCGGCAATCATTACCCTTTCATAAGGCTTTTCGGCCTTTCGCAGTTCTGACATAACGGCATTGATGTCTTTTCTCGCTGCTATAAAAAAAACTTCATCCCCGATTTCAATAACCGTATTTGCCGTTGGTAGGATGGATTGTCCTTTCCTAAAGATAGCAGCGACTCGAGTGTCGACATTTGGCATGTCCTCTCGCAGATAACTTATAGCATGACCCACAAGCGGTCCATTTTGGTATGCCCTCATGCCCACTAGCTGAACCAATCCCTCCGCAAAATCCAAAACCTGGAGAGCCCCGGGGTGTCGAAGCAGCTCGTGGATGTTTTCGGTTACAACCTGCTCCGGATTAATCAGCACATCTATTGGCATATTCTCCTGACTAAAAAACCCCTCTTTATCAAGGTAGTCTGCGGCCCGCACCCTCGCGATTTTGCGAGGCGTTTTAAATAGAGAGAAGCACACCTGGCAAGCTATCATATTGACTTCGTCGCTACCTGTTACGGCAATGAGTAAATCAGCTTCGCTTGCTCCCGCTCGTCTCAATGTCTCGGGATGAGAGGCCCAGCCCTCGATGGTTTGAATATCAAGCCTACTGCTAAGAGCAGAGAGGGTCGATCTATCGTTGTCAACGACCGTTACATCAAAGGACTCTCGCGCCAAGCTTTCAGCGAGAGTAACGCCTACCTGACCCGCCCCAAGAATGATTATTTTCAATTCGATCCCTCTAAATTGTTTTCTTTGAAATTAAAGAACAGTAGAACCCGTCAGAAATTTTATCAAAAGGTAAAAGATTGCACCCATAGTTCGTGAACAGAGCATTGGCAACATTTTCTGGCACTTTGAGTTTTAAAATCTCTGCATCTTTCTCTTCAACAAGCTTTTGAATTAAAAGGTCGTTCTCCTCACGAAATAAAGAACACGTTGAATAAAACATAAGGCCTCCTGGACTAAGTTTGTCCCAGAGGTTAGTCAGAATATGCAATTGTTTCTGTTGAAAGAATTGCAGATTTTTTTCCTTCAACAGAAGCTTAATATCAGGATTGCGTCTTATGGTTCCGGAGCTTGAACAGGGAGCATCCACAAGTATGTGGGTAAATGGCTTCTTATCCCACCAGTCGAGCCTAGACGCATCTCCTTGTAAAACCGGTACGTTGTGACCAAGGCGTTTGCCCAAATCACACATGGTTTTTATTCTCTGATTGCTGATTTCTAAAGCAGTAATAGAACATTCAATTTTATGGAAAGCCACGAGCTCTGTTAGATGAAATAGTTTTCCGCCTGGCGCAGAGCATGCATCAAGAATCCTTGCCGGGTTTTCCCTTCGTTCATTGATTTGAGCGAAGAAGAGATGCCCTAGAGTAATAGCGCCAAGGTCTTGAATACTCACTTCTCCACTTAGCCATCCAGGCAGATCTGCGGATGCTTTTGGCTCATCAAGTAATATAGCTTCCTCAAACGGAGAGGACCTAAACGAAATTTCAGCTTTGTTTAGCTTGTTCTTATAATCTTCGGGGCTTATTTTGCTTCGGTTAATTCGAAGGGCCATTTCTGGTTTAATTAGAAATGCTTTTTTAATCATTTGATAATGATCTGGAAAATCGGCCTCCAATTTTTTAGATAGCCAAACCGGCAGATCTTCCTCAATATTTTCTGGTTTTGTTTCACTACTAGAGGCCTTTCTTAATATCGCATTAACTAAACCTTTGGCCCATGCTTTGCCCAGCCCATGGCAAACATTGACCGTTTCATTTATTGCGGCATAGGCTGGCGTTCTCATAAATTTAATCTCGTAGATACCCATCAAGAGTAAAAGCTTGACGTCCATATCTTTGTCTTTTATATCTTGCTTTAGCTGTCGAGATAGGTAGCTGTCTAAGAAAAAAAAGTATCTTAGGACCCCAAATACTAGCTCTTTTTGAATGGGCTCTTGGAGGCCTGTGTCGTTCATTGATAGCAGTGAATTGACATTGATGCCTTGTACAACGATTTTCTTTAAGCACTGGTTAGAGAGAAAACGGACGCTGCTTTTCTCTGTCGTGCTATTTTGCATTATCAGGAGCCAAGATCTTTCCGACAGTTAGAGCATCTTCATAACCATTCAAAAACGCCTTGATGTCCATGGGCTTGCCCTGGCCGCGATTAAGTTTAACCATTGTTATTTGAAGGGTGCCCTCAGCGCAGTCCACGCAAATGCCCATATCTCCTAACCCAGAAATTATACCGGGGACAGTATGAGTTTCATTTTCATTGAGAACCTCGCTTTGCAGCAGCTGTATCACCAGGTCGTCTGCTTGTATGAAAACTGGTTGGCGATGGGCTAACGCTTTTATNTGTAAATTCAGAGACTTAGCTGAACACTTCCAGTTTGGCACCCTGTCCTTAGGTCCTATTTTATTGGCGTAGGTAGCCAGGGCGTCGTNTTGNGNNATTGGTGCTGGTCTGTCTCTATCACCAGCCTTATGCATTCGAAATTCCTCTAGTGTCTTTATTAACGTGCTACCTCCAAGTTTGGCTAGCTCCTCCTCAATTTCTGCGACGGACAACAGATCGATATTTGCAAGTGTGGCAGTTTGATAGACAGGCCCAGTATCGAGTCCCTTATCCATTTGCATGATACTAATGCCAGACTGAGTGTCGCCGGCCATAATTGCGCGCTCGATGGGCGCTGCGCCACGCCATCTCGGTAACATGGAAGCATGCACGTTTATGCCGCCAAACGCTGGAATATCGAGTACTTCCTTCGGGATTATTTGGCCATAGGCGGCAACAACTAAGACGTCGGCTTTTAGATCTCCGATAGTCTGTTTAACCTCCGGGTCTGACAAACTTGTGGGTTGGAAGACGTCAAGGTGCAGATCATTTGCTAATGCCTTGACTTCGCTGATGGAAAGTTTGCGCCCCCTCCCCTTCGCTTTATCAGGTTGTGTGATAACTAGCTCAGGTTTGAACGGACTTGAAGCGAGTTGTTCTAAAATGTTCCTGGCGAAGCCCGGGCTACCAGCAAAAATAGTCGTTAGTTTTGGTTGAGGTTGGATGACTATGCGAGATCCCTTAAGCGACTTGTTGTTTCAACAATTTTTTCCTGATCCGAGATCGCTTGAGATTAGAAATGTAGTCAACAAAGACCTTTCCCTTTAANTGGTCCACCTCATGCTGTATGCATATTGCTAGTAGTCCATCCGAAGCAAAGCTCAGATCTTTACCCTTGATATCTTTAGCAAAGACATGAGCTTTAGTCNTGCGGGATACTTTTTCGTAGATCCCGGGAAGGGATAGGCACCCTTCCTCTGCTTCGAGGATGTCACCAGACAATTCCAAACGCGGATTTACGAGTATGATGGGTTGATCTTTTGTTTCCGACACATCTATNACTAATAACTGTTTGTGCACATTTATTTGAGTGGCTGCAAGTCCGATTCCTGGTGCTTCATACATGGTGGAAAGCATATCGTCGGCCAGCTTTGCTAAAGTATCGTCAAAGACTTCAACAGGTTTGGCCACAGTCCGTAATCGAGGATCTGGGAATTTTAAAATTTCTAGGTTTGCCATTGTTGGATGATTCTACAGGTTAGAGAATTATATGCACTTCAACTGGAAACGTAAGACTGTGCTCCGACTTTCAAAAAAAAGTTATTTAAATTGAGGTGGAAAAATCGCTTCAGTATATTTAGCGGTTTCACAAATAAGGAATAAGCTATGTCTTGGGTTGCTATCTTGATGGGTTCAGAGTCTGATTGGCCNACAATGCAATCGTGNAAAGAGGTATTCGATGAGTTGGATGTCACCTCTGAGGTAAGGGTGACTAGCGCACACAGAACGCCTAAAGAAACTCAAGAGTATGTGCTCGATGCGGAGGCGCGTGGCTGCAAAGTTTTCATCTGTGCTGCAGGAATGGCGGCGCACTTNGCTGGCGCCGTTGCGGCTCAAACTACACGCCCGGTTATTGGGGTCCCTATAAGCAGTGGGTCGCTCCAAGGTGTCGACGCGTTGCTGTCGACGGTACAAATGCCAGGCGGAATCCCCGTTGCCACTGTAGCCATTGGAAAGGCTGGAGCTAAAAATGCGGCTTATTTGGCGAGCCAAATTCTAGCGACCAGCGACGATAGTTTGTTTGAGCGTGTTCGTGCTGATAGAGAGAAGAACAAAGATAAGGTAATTTCCCAAAATCAGGCGTTACAAGAAACACTAAGTGGCAGTTAGTGAGATCGAACAAGCGACAGCCGTNTTAAGACGAGGGGGTATTGTAGCGCATGCGACCGAAGGGGTCTGGGGTTTAGCCTGTGACCCGCGAAGCGATATTTCGGTCAAGAAAATATTAGACATCAAGCAAAGAGAAAAGGAGAAGGGACTTATTCTGATTGGTGGCCTGTTGGAATACTTCGAGAAGGAGTTGTTTGGAGTTAAGCCAGACAAAAACAAAGAAATTGTTGACAGTTGGCCTGGACACCACACTTGGATACTACCTAATCTGCGTGACTACAGTGACTGGGTTACTGGGGGTAGAGACTCGGTTGCATGTCGTGTTCCCGATCACAAGCAGGCAAGAGAGTTGTCCATTAAATTCGGAGCCCCTGTGGTTTCGACCTCCGCGAATTTAAGTGGGCAGGCTGAGTTAATATCAGAAAAAGCCGTTAGAGAGACCTTTGAGGGTCTGGTGGATTTTATTCTTCCAGGGAAGGTTGGTAATGCGCATGGGCCAAGTAAAATCCATTTTTTAGATGGTTCTATGCTTCGAGGTAGCGTTGAATAAATATTTGGTNTTGGGNAACCCGATCGATCATTCTCTGTCGCCTCAAATACATCGGTTTTTCGCGCAAGAATCTGGTCTAGTGATTTCTTACGAAAAGCAATTGGTTCCGCTAGAGTCATTNAATGAAGCAATAGATTTTTTGGTCGACTCTGGGCATGTCGGTTTTAATGTAACGGTGCCGTTCAAAGAAGATGCTTATAAAAGAGTCGACACTTCTGATGACATCGCGTCGGAGGCCCAGGCCGTTAATACAATTAGAGTAGATCGCGAGGGCCAATTATATGGCTTCAATACCGATGGACTTGGTTTGACAAGAGACTTGGTCCATCGGCATGGAATATCTGTTGGTAATTCCGATATCCTAATTTTAGGGGCAGGCGGTGCCACTCGTGGGGTAATCGGCCCCTTGCTCGACAAAAGACCNAATTCATTGACCGTAACAAACAGATCCCGAGAAAAGGGAGAAGATTTAGTAAGTCGTTTTTCTAAACGCTACCCTCATTCCAATTTGTATTTTAGAGATATNAAAGAGCTAGATGGCTCTTATGATTTAGTGATTAATGCCACCTCAATCGGGTTGTCGGGGGCCTTTGATCTCCTGGGAGAGAATGTCGTAATGGGCAAGATCTGTTACGACTTGTCTTATGGGTCAGGAGCATCTTTTGCGACCTGGGCTCGATCCGTAGGAGCTGCTACCTCGGTCGATGGCTTGGGTATGTTGGTCGAACAGGCGGCAGAGAGTTTCTTAATTTGGCATGGTCATCGGCCGGATACTGACCATCTTTACGAACAACTAAGAGCCAAAATTGATGACTGATACTCGAAAACCAAAGTCCTCGAGATTCATAGCAGGGGCCGTATGNCCTAAATGTAATGAGGTTGACCGCANTGTTGTGAAAGAAGAAGAAGNCCGCTCCTACAGATTGTGCGTTAGCTGCGGATTTACTGACGACAAGCCAGAGACGACCACCACGCCTTCTGCNGTTCTAAAGGGGCGCTTAGAAAAACCCCTATTGAANAAAACTCAGGNAAAAAAACTAAACATCATCGATTTAAATAAAAGTTCTTAACAGCTTTTCTGCTTGAATTAATAATACCTTTGAGGGCTCATCCACTAGTGGCTATAATGCNTCGCGGTCGGCATTTGGGCTTTAAAAAGGATAATTTGTCAGCAGAAGATCGATCCTTTTCTAGAAATTGGTGTAGTGATTTTATTTTTGCGCTTTTTTTAACCAATAGCGAACAAATACTCGCCAAGGTTATCGTTCTAGCTCTCAAAGCCTGGAGTAGAAGGAGCAGGTATCTATATTGGATTTTTTCACCTTTAAACAGGCTATTTTTTGGCTGTGCTTACTTGCGGGCATCGTCACTGTGATTCTTTTGCCGATTTCCGTTTTGTTCCACCACTTCCAGCAAGAAAAAGAAGATCGATCGATCCTATATAAGGAATTCTTTTGGCTCCTTATTTCGGGATTAATGATCTTGTTCATGGTTTTTCCGGCGGGCGAACAGATGGTAGAGGACTATCTGGGCGATAAATCGTATCGCAACAATAATATCGATGATGGTTTGGCCTTGAATGCAATCAAAAGAGGCCCCATTGATGATGGGTTGAAATAGGCTGTCCGGCAAATAGAGTAATGAGCGAAGTGGTAACTGAAAGATTGGTGATAAGCGATTACATCGAATTGTGTAAGCCCAAGGTAGTCTTGTTGATGCTTTTATGTGTCATGGTCGGTGTTTGCTTGGCGAGCCCTTC
>PBUF01000017.1 GCA_002727775.1 Gammaproteobacteria bacterium | reverse complement strand
GAAAGCGCAGAACAGATGGTTGAATTTCAATCCGCCATGAGAATCAAGCGAGCCTCCAGCGCCTTTCTAAATGGTGAAGAAGTGCGCCCTCACACAAGGAAATTTGTGCGAAAAGAACTCGAAATGAACGCTTGTGAGGAGCTCGAGATTTGGGGAAAGTTCTCGCCGCCCGATCAGATCATCAGCTACGATCAGGAAAGCGAGGCCTGATCAGGAGTAACACTTAAACTGCCATGGTTTAAGGGTTGGTTTACTCAGTGAGATATCTATAGATTAAAAGAAATACTCAGGTTCTGGGGCGAACTCTACTAGAGCTGTTATCAGCAGCGCTACTCCGATAGCTGTGCATAGGGCTCGGATACTCAATGAGGATTCGATTCCCTGTTTATGGAGACCAGGTTTGCAACCACTTATCATCGGCCAGATAAGGTCATGGTTTTTGCCGAGCCGATACCAGAAGATCGCGACCAGGTGTATTCCGATAAAAGTGAGCAACACATTAAAGTTGGTGTGATGAAGCCAGCCCAGCGTATCTGCTTGTTCCTGAGTTACGATACTGTTGTAGGGCCCAGAGTTAAAAATATCATCGGAGATGAATAGACCGCTAGTAGCTTGTACCGTCACCAGCGTGATGAGGGCCAACGTAGCCCAACCTCCTATCGCACTATGGCCAAGATGAGTAGCAGGTGATCTTTGTTTGAGCTCTGTAATGCTCGTCCAGACTGCCTTAGGCCCGCGGATAAATTGGGAAAAACGCGAAAATCTAGGGCCTATTAGTCCCCAACATGCTCGAAATAAAATCAGGCCAAGAGTCGTGTAACCGAACCATTGGTGAGTAGTTGCCCATTCGATTCCCGATTCTGCGGTTATCCAGGATCCAAGAAAGCAGAACAAGAGCAGCCAGTGAAAGGCCCTGACGGGCCAATCCCAAATTAAAGTCTTACTGTTTTTGTCGATAGTCGTCATGGCAACTCTTGCAAGCTGCTCCCGTTGCCCCAAAAGCTTTCATGAACTCGCNTTTNCCTTGTTTTGCNGCTTTNGCNANCGCGTTGGCCCGCTCGCTNACTGCNATTGCTTTTTCGTTGAAGTCTTCTGTNTTCTCCCAGATGGTCNCTAGACTATCCGATTCAAGNCCGCTTTGACTGGTGTTCATTTTGAACAGATCTGGAATCATGGCTGTCAGTTGTGCCATTTTTTCTGCGTTTTTGCTAACCAGATCCGCGTCGTANTCTAGTTGACCCCTCGCCATGCCCACCATAGGACCAATGTAGTAGCCTACAACCTTTAACAAGCCCTGGCGGGTGTCAATGGAGATCTGGGCNCGTTCCTGGTCATCTGCTGACCAGGTGTTCGCGCTGATCGAGAAAACTATTACAGTACTGATTAATATCAATTTTTGAAATTTCATATCTATCTCCTTCTCTTCGCGATCGATGTTAACCGAGATTTCACTTTCCTTCGATAGGCTGTCATGTTGTTTAAAGATGCTTATAACCAAGAGAGTGCGGATAACGGGTAACGCCCGTATACTTGGAGGAGTAGGGAATAAGATAACTATTTGAGTGTTTAGTGCAAAGGGAGTAATCAAATGCAAATACAGGATATCAATAAAATTGGAGTGCTTGGTGCTGGCGTTATGGGGGGAGGCATTGCTCAAAGCGCAATTCAAGCAGGGTACAACGTAATCATCAGAGACCTNACAGTAGAGATTTGTGAGAATGCTCGAGAGACGATTTTGAATTCTCGATTCGGTTTCAATAATGCGGTTCAGATGGACAAGATGTCGGCAGAAGAGCGTGATGCCGCAATGGAACGCCTAANTTTTACGACGGAGGTCAGTGATCTCAAGGATTGCGATTTGATCATCGAAGCAATCGGTGGTGGTATAGATGGTGCGATTGAGAACAAGCCTCTCAAGCTTGAGGTGTGGAAGGAGATGGATCAGGTTGTTAAACCTGAGGCGGTTTTCGCCAGTAATACCTCAATGTTCACGATTGCTGATTTAGCTGAAGTAACGACGCGCAAAGATCGGTTCATAGGAATGCATTTGTTCAGTCCAGCTAACATCATGAAGCTGGTCGAGGTAACCCATACGGAAGATACATCTGAGGAGGTGACAAACCTGATTGTGGANCTCAGCAAGTCCATGGGTAAAGTACCGATTATCTTGAAGGATGTCCCAGGTGATACGGGATTTGTTGGTAATAGAATTATGGCTGCAGTCAGGCGCGAGGCGATGAAGATTATTGATGAGGGAGTCGCGACAAAAGAGGATATTAATTTGGCGATGACGCTTGGTTTCAGGTGGCCAGCAGGGCCTTTCCCTCAGGGCCCGAATGCGCGATCAGGCTGGAAGTAGCTTGTGAAAATGGGCTGAGAGAGTAGTTGCAGAAGTAGATTATTAGGGGAAATGAGGATGGAAGATCGTTTTGATGTCGTGATTGTAGGGTGTGGGTTTTCAGGATTNCTTTGCAGNCACTACCTTCGTGAAGCAGGAATAGAGAATGTCTGCGTTTTTGAAATGAACTCCTCTCTGGGAGGCGTATGGAGNCATGGCGGGGTTGGCTCCTACCCCGGGGCTGCTTGCGACGTGCCGTCCTATACCTATCTACCATTCCTGGATCGAACAGGTTTTATCCCTTCAAAAAAGTANGTCAATCAGAGTGAAATTGCGGACTACGCGGAGATGCTTGCCGATTACTGTGGAATCCGGGAGAAAGTCCGNTTTTCGCGAAAGGTGACTGATATGACCTATATACAAGAGGGCACATGGCAGATATCGACCTTTGATATGGAGACTGATTCGGAAGGCGAAACCGTATACGCGAAGCACGTTGTCAGCGCGAATGGCCCTCTATCAAGTCCGAGGATGCCCGAGGTGCCGGGTATGGAGTTGTTTAAGGGTGAGAGTTTTCATACTGCCTCCTGGAACCGCAAAGCTTCGCTCGCTGGAAAGCGAGTGGGTGTTATTGGTACCGGGGCTTCGGCAGCGCAAGTGATTACCTCTATCGCTGATGAAGTTGAGTCTTTAACCGTATTTCAGAGGACCGCGACCTGGGCCTTGCCTAGAGATGACGAGCCCACGCCTCCCGAGATAGTCCAGGCGTTTGAGGCTGGCGGGTACAGTGAGAAACTGCGTTATGTCGACTGGAAGAAGGAATTTCCGCCTGACCCTAATGCCCCTTTTACCTTTGAGATGCTTCACGATGAAAAACAAAACGCGGCTATTTGTGAAGGTATTGCTGCTCGAATCAAGAAAGAAGTAGACGATCCTGAATTAGCGAAAACGCTCACGCCGGACATTCCGTTTTTTTGTAAACGAGTGCTGTTTATCGACGATTACTACACCACCTTCAACAAGCCTCATGTGCATCTTGTCGATGAGCCTGGCGGTGTAGTGGCAGTTAATGAAAATGGCCTGGAAATCGCATCTGGCGATTTATTTGAATTTGATGTCATTATCTATGCGACAGGTTTTGACAGTAATTTCATTCCTTTCCCGATCACCGGAAGGAACGGTAAGAGCTTGGCGGATCACTTTGGAGCTAATTCAGAAAATAATTTCCAGATGACGGATCCCCACACCCTATGGGGTATCCATGTAAGGGATATGCCGAATTTTTATATGATGATCGGACCCCAGAGTTTAAACCCGGTGACGAATGTGACGCTTCTCTGTGAAGAGCAGAGCAAATATATTTCGAACCTTGTCAAACGAATGAAGGAGCAGAGTTTAACCGAAGTTGAACCAACGGCTGAGGCAGTTGATCGATGGAGTGAACGCTGCACAGAAACTGCAGAGGGCAAGGTCTGGCTCAAGTGTAACAACTGGTATACCAAGAGTACTAAGACTGACGAGCAGGCTGGACGACAAAGAGCTCGTCTTATGTGGATGGAATCCTATGAAGATTATCTTCAGCATTTGCTTGGAGAGGAAGGTGGGACTGCAGACGATCTTTTAGAGTTCTCTGGTGGTTAGATTTTTCCATTCATTCGCGAAGTTTGTGGAGCGGTGCAAAGTGGTCCTTCCACTTTCACTGGTGTTAGGTCTCATAGCCTGCGATCAGGACAGTCGACTAACTCTCGAACAATATGACGCCCAAATTCGTTGGACCAGTTATGGTATTCCTCATGTAAAAGCAGATGATTGGGGGAGTCTAGGTTTTGGTTTTGCCTATGCTACCGCTAGGGATGCGGTCTGTGTCATTGCGAAAGACGTTCAGATGGTTAATGGGAATCTAAGCCTTTATTTTGGAGAGTCGAAACAAAATTTAGCAAGCGANGTATTTCATAGAGCTATTTTGAATGACAGCAAACTGCGNGCTTTCACCGCGAAGCAAAGCGAGCGTTCTAACCAAATGAACGCAGGGTATGTCGCTGGTTACAACCGGTTTTTAAGTGATCATAAAGANAGTCTTCCNGAAAGCTGCCGAGGGAAGACTTGGGTGTTACCCATAACTGAGTCTGACCTAACCAGATTGGCNATTGGAGTAGGAATTCGCTACGGGCTGGGCCGTTTTCAGCAACAGATCGTGCAAGCCTCNCCGGAATCAGATCAAACAGAACTCGTTAGTGCAGAATGGGAATTACCNGTTGGGATCGGCAGTAATGCCGTTGCTGTGGGTAGATCTTTGAGTCGTTCNGGTAGAGGAATCCTGTTGGGNAANCCCCACTATCCCTGGCAGGGCTCGTCGAGATTTCATCTGATACACCTAACGATACCCGATGAGCTTGATGTTATGGGCGTTAGTTTATTGAATACCAATCGAGTAGCGATAGGTTTCAATAAAGACATTGCCTGGACCCACACGGTTTCGACGGCGACTAGGTTTACCTTATACCAGCTTAGCTTGAATCCAGAAAATCCACTGGAATATAAATACCAAGGTGAATACCGGCCAATAGAGGCTCGTAAGATAAAAATTTCTTCGACGAACGATCAAGGAGAGATCGTTGAAAAAGAAGATGAAATCTATACAACCCATTTTGGGCCGATTGTGGAAAGTGATCAGCTACCTTGGAATAAACAAATTGCCTTCGCCTTAAGAGACGCTGTGATTGATAACTATTTGACCGCTGATACATACGATGCACTTAACAAGGCTAGTAGTACTGCTGAAGTCGANGCCGCCATAAATAAACAAGGTGTTTACTGGACAAATACGATAGCCTCAGATCGCGAGGGTAGCGCATTTTATGCCGATATCAGTGGTACACCGAATCTCACTAAAACACTCCTGGACCGATGCAGAATAACAAGTGATGGTATCCCTGAACGGCTAATTATTTTGCGTGGAGATACCGCTGATTGTGAATGGCTGGAAGATCCTGAGAGTGCCGTTTCAGGTGCGCTTCCACCAAAGGACATGCCTCGTATTACTCGCGACGATTACGTCTCTAACTCGAATGACAGTTATTGGTTGTCTAACCCTCGTTCACCCTTGGAGGGCTATTCTCCGATAATAGGTAACGAACGGAGCGCCAGGAGTCTCAGGACTCGCGCTGGGCTGGTTCAGATGGATGAGCTGATTACGACGAAAGAAAAAATAGGTCCCGANGACATTCAAGACATGCTCTACAATCAGCGTAACTACGCCGCCGAACTGCTCTTGGATGACATACTTAAAATATGTGATGAAAGTGACCGGGCCGGGGCTGAGTGTGAGGTTCTGAGNAATTGGGATCGAACGATGATGGTCGATTCCAGAGGCGGACACCTTTGGCGAGAATTTTGGGATAGCGCTCGTAAAATCCCTGGGCTCTTCGCTAAGCCCTTCGACGTGTCTGATCCTGTTAACACGCCGGCAGGAATCGATATTTCAAAACCGTCGGTCAAGGAAGAGATATACNTGTCATTGAANGCNGCAAGCGAAAAACTGGGACAGGCNAATATAGCGCTGGATGCGAGACTGGGAGATATTCAGTATGCCGAGCGAAATGGNCGNTTAATTCCCATTCCAGGNGGAGAAGGTTGGGCGGGGATGTTCAGTATGATTCGAACCAGGCTGCAGGACGATAAGGGATATACGCCGATTTTTCATGGCAATAGCTACATTCAGGTGGTCAGCTGGAACGAAGCGGGCAAAGTTTCGGCCAAAGCCATGTTAGCCTATTCGCAGTCGCCTGAGGCCGACTCTCCGCATTACAGCGATCTAACAGAGATTTATTCTTCGGGCGGTTGGATCGATCTTCCCTTTCTGGAAGAAGAGATTGCCTCGGACCCAAACCTTCAGAGCATCCGACTGGTCCAATAGATTTTCCGCTGGTTTGGCTATCCCCAGTTTAATGTGGAGGTGCTCTGACCGAACTGATCTGTTTCTACTCCCATTTGCTGAATNAGAGACAGGTATAGATTGCAAAGTGGTGCGTTGTGTTTCTCATCGTGCGCTATGTGGCTACCATGAGCAAAATCTCCTCCAGCAACGAGGATTGGTAGATTTTCTGCGTTGTGTGAGTTCGCGTTACCCAGATTGCTTCCGAAAAGAATCTGTGTCTGATCAAGTAANGAACTGTCGTTTTCCTTTTGGCTGTCTAGTGAGTCCATNAATAANCCGAAGCGTTTTACTATCTCCGTTTCTAGTTGTCGGAGCTGAGCTATTTTACCAGGGTCTTGGCCGTGGTGAGATAAATTGTGTTGATCGGCTGTTATACCNGGCAATTTGGGAACAACCCCGTGATCCTGGATCATCAGACTAANCACGCGAGAGGAGTCTGTTGCAAGGATCAAAGGCATTAGCTCAAGCCATAGATCAATTCTTCCGAGAATATCGGCAGGGTCAGCATTATCGACCGGAGGAACTGAGTCTACGCCTGGTTTTGGTCTGTCCATCCAGTCGCGTACCTTACTGAGTTCTATTTCGGCTGCGCGTACAGCCTCAAAGTAAGCTTCAAGTTTTTGCCGGTCCTCGGAACTACCACTATTTTGTAGTGTCCTGGCCTGGGTTTTAAGGTTATCCAATATGCTGCCACCGTCGTTAATACGTTGACTTTCCTTTTCAACCTCTTCGGGTGTGCCCTGGATAAACATTTGTTTGAACACTTCCGCTGGGCTTGTCTGAGCAGGGATCATTACTCCATTTTTGTCGTAGGATTGACTTTGAGGTGTCAGCGTTCCCAGGACAACAGATGGGTATCGGGTCACATATCCGAGATGATCAGCAACAATCTGGTCTAAAGAAATCGAATTTTGAAANCCATCCATGCCAGGATGCCTCGCGGACGTCAGCCAGGTNATCTCCGAATTATGTGCTTGTCTTCCNGTCTGTTCCTCGTGCGATAGCCCTGAAAAGATAGTGTACTTCTCTCGGTGTCTATCAATGATCGAAAGGTACTCAGATGGCGTGTAATTCCTCCCNAGATCTTTGGGCATCCAAGAGTCTCTATAGAGTCCCAGCGTGCAGCAGATATTAATCATTCTCCGGGTCGGCGANCTCGCGTTGGCGAATTGCGGCCCCATGATGTCAAGAAGCGGAAGCGCAAGCACAACACCNGTTCCTCTTAGAAATGAACGTCTGTTGATAGTTTTCATACCTAACCCCTCATGATTATCGTTTTCTGAAAATGCTGGAGTCCACCACNGATNCAATCAGAGATTGCACTGGGTATCCNGCGTCAGAGTGAGTTTGAATTATCTCTTCAACCACAGCCCTATCAGAGAAGGAAACTTCTGCTCCCGTTCCAAATGCGATCAGCTGCGAGGTGAAATGCCTTGCGACTTGTTCGAGATAGTCGGATTTTAATATTTCCAGATAATCCTGGTATCCACTAAAAGTNGTGCCTTCAGGCGTTATGCCACTCGCGTCAACCACCAAGCCTTCCTTAAAAGGCATAGGAACTGAAAACCCGTCGTACATTGCAAANCCACCGTGAACACGATAATTCGTCCTGTGTCCGCCCACGGGGTCGAACTCTTCGAGCGCAAACCCTGGTGGATCAATTCGGGTATGACAGCTCGCGCATACTGGCATCGANCGGTGNGCTGATAACTGTTCCCTGACGGTAGTNGTTCCTCTGGTGTCGGGTTCGAGTCCGGCAACACCAGGCGGTGGAGGCGGTGCCGGTTGACCAAGTAGGTTAGTCAGGACAAAGTTGCCTCGAGGAACCGGTGAGCTGGTTGTGCCATTCGCGGTTATTTTGTGGATTGCAGCTTGAGAGAGTAACCCGCCTCGAGGACTATCTGGGGGTAGGGTTACCCTACGCATGTACTGTCCCTTGACCTCGTCAATTTGATAATGGTCGGCTAAGCGGCGGTTTAAGAAAGTGAAGTCAGAATCGATAAGATTTTCGAGGCTAAGATTTTCTGAAACGAGCTCTGCCAGAAACAATTCGGTTTCCATCTGCATCGCCTGGCCTAGACGGTCATCGTATTCGGGATAAAGACCCTTATCAGGACTGGTCGCTTTTAACTCTTTGAGGCGGTAGGCCTGCCCGACGAAGTCTTTGATGAAGCGCTGACTCTTGGAGTCCTTCAGCATTCGCTTAACCTGCTNGTTCAATACTTGTTTNTCNTTGAGTATTCCCTNTTCCGCAAGGTCAAGAAGTTCGTCGTCAGGCATGCTCCGCCACAAGAAATANGACAAGCGAGATGCCAATGAGTGGTCGTCCAAGTCGCCGCTTTCCCCGGCCTGATAAAGGAACGAAGGCGAGCTAAGTATCGACCTTAGTGGAACACGCAAAGCCTCAAGCAAGGGTCGTTCGTTAGCTAAAACAGGCGTGGCCAGGTTTGCCAGATTTTGAATTTCTGATTCGGAGACCGGCCTGCGAAATGCAAGCGGAGCAAACCGCTCTAAAATTTCAACAATGTGCTCATGTTCGGTTTTTCGTATTCCCAGAGAGCAACCCTCTGGGACGTCATTTTTCAAAAAAGCGGGCGTGATATCGCTCAGTGTTTGTTCCATTTTGTTTATATTTGAGGTGCCGACCACGTTCGCGAATAGCATGTCTAATTGCGTTGGCTGGCTCTTTTCAGTTGGTTCGCTGGTTAAGGAAGACACACAGTTGGGACTAAACTCGACACCCTTTAGAAGTTTTTGTGTGCTGACAGGGGGCCAGCTCTCCGTGATTGGTCCTTCGATTGACATATATTTCATGGCGATCCCCTCGCCCTCATACGTGCGCACATTATTTTCGGGCGCATAGTAGTTGACAGCGTTTTCCGCAACGCCATCCTGGTCTGGGTCCAGGTTCTTGGGTTGGTCGACCTCGGTCGGAGCTGGCGCGATGAGTTGGCCTGGTTTCAG
Organism: Gammaproteobacteria bacterium; assembly: GCA_002727775.1. Lineage (GTDB taxonomy): Bacteria > Pseudomonadota > Gammaproteobacteria > Pseudomonadales > Azotimanducaceae > UBA4421. The sequence continues at coordinate 43,164 of PBUF01000017.1, read as the reverse complement.
NTAGGTCTGGACGGCTACTCTGCGTGGAGTTTTATCGACCAGATCGAAAGAACCGATCAGATCGTCCATCGAGGCTACCACTCCCTGTTTAATCCCGCGGTAAACCGTAAGCGTTACGGGTGACCAGGCCTGGTAGGGATAGGCTTCCAGTTCGACCTTATACCTGCCGGGCACTTTGACCTTGAAACCCTCGGTTTCCGAATGCATCGTGTAAGTCGAACCTGGCTCGAAAAACATCACGGCCGAATCATCTCGCATAAGAGTGATCCCACCACCCTGGTATTTCCCTTCACTGATTGCCTTCAGGTAACCCGAGTCCTTATAGCTGATGACGTATTTTTCGGATTTCGGCCGTGGACCCAACTGGATTGCATGATCAAGAGCTTTATCGGCCACACTGAGATAGCTCCTAACGTGCATCCCCGATATTCCCTGATTTTTAGCGAGGGTGTCGAAACCCCCGGAGTCAGCTTCTGCGGGAAGGGTCGATGCTAGTTCTAGTGCCACCTCCTCTTCAATATCCAGTAGGTCGGCTAAGGTATAGGCATATTCGGTCTGGGTGAGTCTTCTAAGGGGCGTGCGCCCTTCGCCCCTCGATGCGATGCTCTTTTTCATTAAAGCCTGCTTTAGCGAGTTCATCGCTGTTTCAACTATCTCGTCGCTTGCCTTAGGCCCGTCTCGAGGCGGCATCTCTCCTCTCGTTACACGATCATAGATCCTGATCCATGTTTGGAAGGCGCGGCCATCAGCCAGGTCTCTGCTGAGGGTTTTTAAGTTTAGAGGCGTAAGGTCTGAGTTACTGTGACAAGAGATACAGGAAGCATTGTAGAGTCTGTCAAAGTCCTTGGAGAAATCGATTTTTTCAGCGTAGCTGGTACCCGACGTGGAGAAAATNAACGCCGTGAAAAGTAGGGTAGCGGTCCTTTTGGTTCTTTTTGCTAGCATGATTCTCCAGTNACTCAAATTAAGAACCAGTCCTGCTATATCTGGATTCCCACTCCTCTTTATTCGATTTTATAGTGACAAATTGACAATTCAACACACTTTTTCTTAACCTTGAATTGGTCGGTGTAATAAATGATTAACCAACTGAGGAAGGGGAGAGCGATGATCAGGGTACTAGTGTTATTGATGTTAGGCATTTTTGCGGGGAGCGTCTGGGCGGAATCTGAAATGAGACCCGTGTTAATGGGGGTCGCGCTTAATGTCTCTGATATTGAGCGATCAGAGAAATATTATAGTGAGATATTTAACTTAAAAAGGACCTTTCAATACCCGCCTTCGGGTGGTCCGATTATAGAAATAGGGCTTGGAAATAAAGATGGGAAGGGGGGATCGTTATTGCTGGCACGCTTTAGTGACGATCCGTTGCCCGAAGCGAAGTCCAGATATGGCCGGATAGTCTTTAATGTGAAAGATGCCGATGCTATTGCCAAGAGGGCAGAAGAACGGGGTTCGGTCTTAAGGGAGCTGGGCCTGCCCAGGGGTCCAGGTAAACCAATTCTAATTTTCTTCAATGATCCTGATGGTTATGAGGTAGAACTCTACCAGGCCCCTTAAGAATCTTTTTTATCGAAGGCCCTGCTAAGCACTAACAAGCCTATTGCTTTGTCACGTCACCTGACTATGCGTTAGGCTAGGGCCTTGTTTAAAAGGTTTGGGAGGACCAGGCATGGCTTACGACGGATTTGATTTAAGCGGTAAGGTAGCTGTGATCACCGGAGGAAATGGTGGTATCGGTTTAGGCTTTGCACGAGCAGTAGCGGCTGCGGGCGCTGATGTCAGTATTTGGGGGACCAATGCTGATAAGAATGCAACGGCAGAAGAAGAGTTAAAGGCCATCAATCCAAGCGCGAGCGCTATCTTGTGTGATGTATCCGATGATAAGGCAGTAGACCAGGCGATGGCAGAAGTGGTTAGTCGATATGGTCGAATAGACGCCTGCTTCCCTAACGCCGGGATTGGAACTCAGAATCAAAAGGCCTTCTTCGAGCACTCTAATGAAGACTGGCACAGCGTCATTAACGTCAATCTTCATGGTGTTTTCTATACTTTGCGAGCGGCCACNAAGCAAATGGTAGATCAGGGCGAGGGGGGCAGTCTGATCCTCACTGCNAGTGGTACTGCCATTCAAGGNGCNCCANGGGGGCAGGCCTACTCTTCAACCAAAGGTGGTATGGTGTCGATGACCCTTTCTCTGGCTGTTGAGATGGCTCGGTACAAGATTACAGCCAATGCTGTGATTCCGGGATGGGTGGAAACGGCGATGACNGAGAAAGCTTTTCAGACTGAGAAATTTGTGAATGCAGTTATTCCTAGAATTCCTGCGCGTCGGTTTGGTACGCCTGATGATTTTGGAGCGATAGCTGTTTACCTTATGAGTGATGCCTCTCGTTGGCATACAGGAGATATCATAAAAATCGACGGTGGCTTCAGCATTTTCTAGATGCTGATGAAACGATATTGCTTGCGATCCTACTTCCTGATTTCGCTCTTTCTTCCTGTTTGCGCGATTTCGGGAAATCATGAACTAAGAGGTTCGAATATGGGAAATAGTGATCAAATAAGAGCGGTGTTAGACCAGGCGGTGAAAGACGGTAAACTGCCGATGTCTGTAGCACTGNTCGCTAACAGCGAAGGCGTTTTGTTTACCCATGCATCNGGTTATCGGGACTCCGAAAATGGACAAATGATGCGTCCGGACTCAATTTTNGCGATAGCCTCGATGACAAAACTCATCACGACAATTGCCGTGCTGCAGCTAGTCGAAGCGGGCTTGATTGAGCTTGATTCTGGGCTAGACCAGTACCTTCCCGAGACGATAAACCCGAAAATTATTCGGGGTTTTGATAAGGACGATGATCCAATATTCGTTGATGCCGCCCGTTCGCCAACCGTTAGAGAACTAATCACGCATACGTCAGGGTACGTTTATAGCATTTGGAACGAGATGGCTTTATCTGCCCAGGCAAAGGGGGTCACTAGTCCCCTCGGTGGAGGAAAGGAGTCAATTGTTGCACCGCTTTATTTTGAGCCCGGGTCGAAGTGGGAGTATGGGGTCGGAATAGACTGGTTAGGGGTGATGGTGGAGGAGGTCTCAGGTAAGCGATTGATGGACTTTTTTGAGGAGAAAATATTTCTGCCGCTTCGAATGGAAGACACATTTTTTGAGTTCCCCTCGGAGAAAATGGACCGCTCAGTCATGATGACCGCACGCGTGAAAGGTGAACTAGTCAAATCGGAACTCTACCAACCTGTTCCAGCAGAAAGAGGGAGTATGGGTTTTTATGGTGGAGGCGGGGGTCTTTATTCAACGGTCAACGATTATGCTCGAGTCATGCGCGCTCTTCTGAATGGAGGGAGTCTCGATGGTCAACGTGTCTTGTCAGAAGAGATGGTTGCCCAAATGTTTGCCAATCAGATNGGCAGTATTGACGTNTCTCCCGGAAAGGCTCAGATCAAGGCGTTGAGCAATGACTTTGACATGGGTTTTGGTTCTAGTGCCAAGTGGGGTTTGGGTTTTTTGTTAAGTCCTGAGGGCACGGAAAGTGGCCGTGGTCGGGGCTCAGCCTCTTGGGCTGGATTGTTTAACTCCTACTTCTGGATTGATCGGGAGAATGACCTTTGCGCGGTTTTTGCGACTCAGGTCCTTCCTTTTTACGATGAGGAGGCTGTCTCTGTCTTAAAGTTATTCGAGGCGCAGGTATATGGTCCGTAAGTTGATCGGGGTTAATAAACACGAATTCAAAATATTTGCCAAGTATAGTTCAAGGTAAATGGGCTCAGAGGAAGGTCTGCTTTGAATGACTGATTTTTTTGTAGTTGATGATATCGACGTGGAGCTGCGCATCAATAGGCGTCGACGGTCAAGAATAGGCATCAGTATTAGTCCGTCCGGACATGTGGTTTTAGATGCTCCGCCATCAACGCATAAAGACGAGGTAATCAATCTGGTTCAAGAGCATCGACGATGGTTAAGACATCGCTTGGAGAAGGTGAAGGCAGAAACCTCCCATATGGGTAAACTCGGCTATGGACCTGGGGAGGTCATTCGTTTTCTCGGTGAGTCGTTGATTTTAGAACACCATGATTCTCCTGCATTTGTCCAAGTGGGACACATACTCAAGGCTCCTATTGGGAATGAAGCTTCTGTGCGCGATGGTGTCCGAAAATGGTACCGACAGAAGGCACAGGTGGTCTTTGCAGAGGTTCTAGAGAGCTTGGTCTATTTGCCCTGGCTAGAAGGCGCGATGCCCAGATGGCGCCACCGCTTTATGAAAAGCCAGTGGGGCAGCTGTAGCGCCAAGGGCGTGATCTCGTTGAACACGCACCTAGTGAGAACTCCACTGAGGTTGATCGAATACGTCGCGATGCATGAGCTGTGCCATTTGAAATACAGGGACCACTCGAGGCGCTTCTACTCCTTGCTCAACCAACACATGCCNGACTGGAATATCCGGAGTAAGGAGTTAGGGCGTAACATATCGCTACTGATAGATACCTAATTGATGAAGAGGCGAGTTACAGTTAGTCTCGAGCGAACAATCCATTGACGTTTTGAGAAGTAAGTTATGGAAAGAAGTACACCACAGGAACTGATGGATGACATTCAGGAAGCCAAAAACATATTAAAAGATCTGGGCCGGCGTGTTTTCCGTATATCGTCTTCGTTGACTGAGCTTAACGAGGAAGAGAAATCTTTTTTGAGAGCATTCAAGGGGCAACACGACTTATTTGAGAAGGAAGCGGTAATTCATAAGCGACTGGACGAATTTTACAAAGCGTCCGAAGGATACGTGGAGTTGCTCAAAGACGTGAATATCCGTTTGTTGGAGTTAACCGGGAGACCCAGGCCTGAATGATACTAAGGCATCTGATTGACTCAGGCTTTTTCCAATGTTGATATAAAGAAATTCGGAGTGAGAGGAGTAGTTCTATGAGTATACCGGTATTTTCGGCTACTGCGGCTACAGATGACATCGCCGATGCCTTAGATGAGGCGGGCTGTGTTGTAGTGACTGGGGTATTTGACGAGTCAGCCAGAATGCGAGTCAGGCAAGAGCTGTCTCCCTATATGGAGCGTGTTCCTGTCGAGGAGGATGATCCTGCCGAGTTCTATGCAGGGCTTACTCGAAGGACAAGCGCGCTTGTCGCGAGATCTGAGACCGTTGGCGAGCTTGTGGTAGACGAGATGTCTGAAAAAATGTGCGATCGGTTTCTTTCGCCAAACGGAGAATTTGGATATCACCTCCATGTAAGTGCTGCACTTGAGGTCGGGCCCGGAGCCCGCCGTCAGATACTTCATCGTGAAGAAGATTCTTTTACTTTTTTTCCGCATCCTCGACCAAACTTAATTGTGGCCAGTATGTGGGCTGTCACTGATTTTAGGGCCGATAATGGAGGCACCCTGTTGGTGCCAGGAAGTCATCGATGGCCAGAAGAGCGAGAGGCTAAAGAAGAAGAAATTTGTAAGGCGGAGATGCCCGCGGGCTCCGTTTTGTATTGGCTCGGTGGTTTGCTGCATGGAGCGGGCGCAAATACCTCTGATGATTGGAGATACGGGATTATTTTGACTTACTCCCTAGGCTGGTTACGACAGGAGGAGAATCAATATCTTGATGTGCCTCCCCATATTGCCAAGGATTTACCCCCGCGCGTTCGAGAGCTGATAGGTTATAAAATGTATAGAGGTCTGGGNTTCTCGATGAANCGAGATGTCCAGCTCACTCAGGATATCTAATTAGTCGTNTTTTTTNTTGAGGCTTGAGTTATCGAAGATTGATTCGACTTGTTTCAGAGGTGCTCGATAATGANACGAGACCCTTGTTGCCTTCGATAACTACAGAAACTGAGGATAGACCTTCGGTCACGGTAACCTGAAGTCCTATTTCCGTCAGGATTTGTTGGAGTCTTCCTGAATCAGCGCTAGACATTGATAACGACTTAAACTCCCCAGCTACTGGATTACCATCTTTAGGGTTTTTGCAATCAAGCCAGTCGATGAAAAACGGCATGCATCCACCGAATGGTGACTTTAATGGGAAAAGCAATTCCCATTCTAAAGTGTTTCCCTCAGATGTCTGGCGTTTGGTTTTATTGGGGCCTGCGGTAGCTACTTCTAATTCTGNTAATTNCGATNCAAGNCGGTTGAGNTCTCCCTCTGCNCACCATGTTANTAATCCGCCATCTGACAATCCNGCCAGTCTCTCGCCAAACGTGCCTTGGATTGGCTGNGCAGGGTCCGGTGCAATAATTTCCAGGTAGGNGTTNCCTAGTGACATCAAAGCATTCCGCGTCCCCAGGCCGACATGTTCGCCTCCGTAAGCCGCATCGACTCCAAAAGTATCGTTCGCCCAAATCAAACCTTCGTCCAACGAAGGCACCGCGTACATGAAATGATCTATTCGTATGGCCACTATGAGTTCTCNNCCGATATNCTAGGTTAAGAGTCGGGTNNCGGTCCGCGAGTGTCAAGAAAATTTAAATGGNGATGCCGGTGATGGTGGTTGATTTGATGTTTTTGTGGGTTGAAATAGATCAGGTCTGAGTCGAGAGGGTCTNCAACAAATAGTTTCACGCTATCGCTTGTCACTTCTTTTGGTTTGGACCACAATCAATTGAGTGATGCGTGGAAGAGGAAGGTGGAGATGTCCGGAGAAGAAATACCATTACATTTGCGAGGAAACGGCCGCCCGGTTACTGAAGAGCTAAGTTTGACGGAGCTTAAAGTGACAGGGTCTATTCCAGAAGAGCTGGATGGTCGATATGTCAGAAATGGAGCTAACCCCATTAGTGGTACCAGCGCTCATCCTTTTTTAGGCGATGGAATGATCCACGCGATTCGGTTACGCGATGGTAAAGCTGAGTGGTACCGAAACCGTTACGTACAGACTCCTTTTGTGACTGATACAAGCCTCAACAGTCTAGATCCCACCGTTATGATGAAAATGGAATCCTCGAAAGCAAATACTCACGTGGTAGGGCACGCGGGCAAAATATTAGCTTTGGAAGAGGGACACTTTCCCTATTCGTTGGATGGTGAGATGAATACGATTGGGCCAACCGACTTCGCCGGGGCATTAAAAGGTTCATTTACGGCTCACCCGAAAATTTGTCCTGTCACCGGTGAAATGCTCGCATTTGGTTATTCGCTTTTTGAACCTCACCTCCGATATTTAAGAGTTTCCGCTTCAGGCGAGTTGGTGCAGACCGANAATATCACGGTAGGCGGACCGACAATGATGCACGACTTTAATGTCACCGAAAATTACGTGGTTTTTATGGATCTACCGGCCGTCTTCGATATGCAATTAGCGATGAGCGGGGANATGCCNATACGTTGGGACGATGACTATCCNGCAAGGCTCGGCGTGATGCCGCGGACGGGAAGTAATCAAGACGTTAATTGGTTTGAGATTAACCCCTGTTATATTTTTCATCCGATGAACGCTTACGAAGAGAAGAATCGAATAGTTTTGGACGTCGCTCGTTACGATCACATTTGGCGAGATTCGACGATGGATTTTCCTTCTCCGATGTTGTGGCGTATTACGATCGATACTGAGTCAGGGAAGGTAAGCGAGGAGCAGATCGACGATATGCCGGCTGAATTCCCTAGAGTNGCAGATTCNATGGTGGGGCTAAAACACCGATATGGTTATATGGTNNGTCTTTCCGACAACGATGACCCCGATGATNTGCTTAATACATCGAGTTCCATTTTGAAGTATGACTGTCAATCTGGTCNGAGAAATGAAATCGATTTGGGTGCGGGTTGTATTGGGGGTGAGCCCGTNTTCGTTCCATCATCNAATTCCGAAACTGAGGACGACGGATATTTGTTCACCTATGTGTTCGATGCCAACATCGATGCCAGTCGATTTGTGATCATGGATGCGGCGACCATGGACAAGACTCCAATCGCTTCGATCGAACTGCCCAGAATTCCCAACGGATTTCACGGTAGCTGGATTCCTGCTTCCGTGGCCGGCTAGCACCGTTAAATCGACCGATATGATTGATGAATCTGAAAAAACCTGTCGCTCGAGAAAATATCTGACGAGATGGCTGGCGATCATCTGGTCTAGCACTCTCTCTTTCTATGCCAGTGCTGAGGATTCGAAGTCGTTCATTATTGGTGATTCTGTAGAATTTCGGCAGTTAATCCCTGCAGAGGAGTCCTCTGCCTGGGCCTGGTGTGCGGCCACTGCAAATTTTGCGGCTGATTTGTTGAAAAAAGATGAGGTTGAAGTTCCGGTTGTAAGAGAGCTAAGCAATATCGCGGAGTCTTCCGAAAACGCGATATTTTCTTTGTATTGGTGGCAATACGAAATGCAACTTTATCGAAAGCAGGATTCTTTGAAATATTCTTCCAGTGCTCACAATAAGCGAATGAAAGAATTTCGCGAGTTGGCTCGGGAGATGGTAGAGGAGAGGAATGACCAAATTCTTGCGGCAAGTCGACGGAATATCGAATATAGAGCAAGCTTAGAGGAGCGAATCCGTAACACGCTTATTTTGTGCGAAGGTAATGTTGAAGGAATGGAATACTACAGCCAGCTTTGGAACGGCTGGATGGCCGCAAACCGTGCCAAGCTCAATTTCTAGACACCGCTCCACTGATNGCCAATAAGTTTTAGTTGGCCGTTCTCANCTCNTGCTCNTGAGTATAGGAAGTGCTTACCATCGCAGAAATGTCTCTCTCTTCCTGTGTCTGCTCTAGTCCCTCTGCGGTCTCGGAGGCAAGCAACGCCAGTTCCTCTTTGTAGGTATTGAAGAACTCACCCAGAGCTGCCAGAAATTTGGTGTAGTCCTTATCGGTAAGAACTGTTGGAAGTGTTAGGTAATTTAGTTTGGGGCTACCAGCGAGAATGTCGTGTTTCTGGAGCATATAAAACCAGAATAGCTGCGATGCTTCGAAGACAGCTCGCTGTGGCGCTAAACCCAAACGGTGCGAGTCGATGTCTTCCTCCCTGCCTTGAATCACTGCTCTTTTTTGCCAGATTAAGGTGATTAAGCTGCCCGTACCACAGGCCTGGCAGGGAGCACCGAGAGACTTTGCTAGCCGATTGATTTCCTCTCGAAACCAGTCGCCCTTCGCATTATGTGCCAGACATTGCTCAGGCGTCCACAGATGTTCCAAAACAGCATCTACTGCTGTCAGACAGAGTGCATTTTGGTTGAAAGTGCCTCCGCTGTTGATCGTTTCAGGGTGTAAGGGGTCATGACGCTCCATCCATTGAGTGGTTCCACCAAACCCGCCGAACGGGAAGCCTCCGCCGAAGTATTTACCAAAAGTGGTCATGTCGGGAGTGACTTGTGCTAGCTCCTGAGCTCCGCCAGGCGCTAGTCTGGAGGTCATTACTTCGTCGAATATCAGAGCGCAGCCTGCTTCGGTGCAGGCCTTGCGAATCGTGCTCAAGTATTGTGTCGGAGCGACCTGTTTCAGATAAACAATTGGGTTGACCGTGACCGGTTCCATGATNAACGCCGCAAGATCGTCTGCATTTTCTCTGATGGCTCGTACTATCAGTTCTATATCACCATAAGGCACGATGACTTTTTCGTAGGGCGTGTCTAAGGGCCCTGCCATTTTTCCGCCGTGAATCCAGGCGCCGTGGTATGCGCCGTCATACATCATTATTTTGTTTTTCCCCGTGACAGCTCGAGCGGTGTGGATGGCGTATGAATTGGCCTCGGTTCCCGTATTTGAAAATCTCACCAGNTNTATGGATGGGAAGCGCGTGGTAAATTCCTTAGCAACTTTNGCTTCGAGTAAATTGGNAGCGCCTCCGAGTGCATGACCTGTCTCCATNGCTTTCGCGACGGCCTCTTTTACCGGAGTTGGTGAAAAGCCAAAGAGGCCAGCAGTGTAATTTCCCAAAAAGTCAGTCAAGTGTTGTCCATCCGCCGTGATCGCTGTCGCTTCGCTTGCGTCCACAAAAGTCAAAGGGAAGGGTGTATAGAAGATCGAAGCTCGATTGGTTCCTCCTGCAACACCAGAAGCCTTTGCGTTATTAAAAGCCTCCTCGCTTTTTGGGTTGGCTGCTTTGTATTCACTANTCAATGCTTCCGTCGCGCTTTTCAGTGCGGTTAGTGCTGGACTGGACAACATAGATTTCTCCCCTGTNTTTGAGTTGCGTTCNGANNTCTGTTCCTCGACGTTACTCACTAGATAATTCGAATTCAAGGTTAACGTGGGTCCTTTTTTAGAGTNAATATAAGTTATACNTAACTTGGAATTCTTGATGGTAGGCAGTGGATGCCGCAATCTGGTCAGTTAATTGGGTTTGTCTAAATNTNAAAAAAANCTCTNCTGNAATNGGCGGTTTCCCANNTGANTGTGTTTTTNCATTCAGCGTTCACGACGCCTCCGCAAACAACGTTGAGAATTTAACCCGGCTTTCGCATATCAGGGAGCCAAAATTATCAGATTAGCGATTTATGTGTTGTTGTTCTAGCCAACAGCCGATTATCAACGCTTAGAATTATTGAAGGTGGCTTCCATATGCTCGTAGGCGAACCCGTTTGGTTTGTAGAGAGAATCCTGCCTCCCCAACAGTTGAGCCATTCTGTCGCCGTGAGCATCGATCAATTCATCGGCAATTGAAGAGTAATCTTCGATAGGTCGACACATGAGTCTTGTGTAGGTGATGTGAGCCACCACCCGTTCNCCTTCCGCTGTTCTGGGCCAGCTGGCATGCCAGATGTTTCCGTCCCACATAGCGACTGAACCCGCTGGACAATTGATTGCGATGGCGCCTTCTTTTGCTGCTGCTTCTTCCTCGGTTGGGTGTCTTCTTAATTCCTTTGTGCCNGGGATAACCAGAGTTGCCCCGTTTTCTTTGGTGTACTCGTCCGTCGCCCANCAGCAGGTCAGTAGCATATTAAATTCGGGAAGTGGTGCTGGCATCCAGTTAGCATCTGCATGTAGTCCAATACCTGGTGAGCCTTGCGGTGAGACGCTTGTGGCAAATTGACTGAGNAGAAAGCCCCTGCCAACNGAAAATTCTGCCATCGCCATGAGTTTTGGGTTGAGTGCGGCCTGGGCGAAGATAGGATCATTACGAAGCTGCATGTTACCGCCGCCCATCTTCCCGCCAGTCTGCTCTAGTATTTTATTCCTGAGCGTCTCATTGAATTCGGGTGTGGCAGCGTTCTCCACAACCGCCCAGCCCTCTTTGGCGAGGTGTTCGCAAGCTTCATTTAGGCCAAGCTCGTCTATGATTGGTTGGAGTTCTGCTGATACAACATCGGGTGGATTCGTATCGTAATAGAGCTTTCGATTGGCTGCGCCTTCAGTCGCCTCTAATAAAGGATCAGTTTCTTTCGCCTCTGCCATGTCTATTACCCCCTTTTACTCTCTCAAAAACAAGAGTATCCGTCTTTTTCAGTGTAATCCATAGGTGTCCAAATAAGTCCTTGAACTCAATCAGCTTGCCTTCGCTATGAGATTGTCCTTGATCGACGTCGGCTGGCTTAGAAGTTCTGCCAAAAATTTCATGCGAACTTCGTTCGCTTCAATAGTTTTCTTCTGTCTAACATGACCATAACCTCTGATGAGGTCAGGTATGCTCGCGAGTTTGGCAGCGGTTTCTAGGTTGTCGCTGTTAAGTTGCTCGAGGATGGTTTCAACGTCGTTTTCGTACTGTGAAATCAAGGCTCTGGCGGCCCTGGATTCAGCAGAATTCCTGAAGGGATCCAGAATCGACCCCCTCAACCAACGAAATTTCGCCAGTAACTTAAAGGTGAACATCACCCATCCGCCTACCTCCGCTTTGATGATTTTTTCCGACCCCTCTATTTTTTTACCAAAGGGCCAGCCGCCTAGATGAAAAGAGAGCTTCAGTTTTCCATCAAAGGTCTCTCTTAAAGCTTGNTTAAAGTTAGGGTCGGCGTATAGACGAGCTACTTCCCACTGATCTTTGTGAGCAAGAACCTTAAAGTAATATTTCGCTACTTCTTCTGTTAAGGCTTCAGTTTTTGAGAAAAGNGATTCTTTATCGCGCACTCGACTGACCAGCGTGAGATATTTATCAGCTAGCGCCTCATTTGAGTGTTCAATTAGAAACTTCGACCGACGCTCTATCTGCTCGTCGAGCGTTTCACTGACCGATTCTTCTAGCGATGTGTCCTGGATTAAACTCAAAACACCTTCCAAATCGTGATTTGCGTAACGCCCTAGCTCAAACGCAACTTTATTCATCTCTATCGCGACACCATTGAGTTCGAGGGCTCTCATTATCGCTTCGTAGCTCACGGGGACCCCGCCCATCTGCCAGGCGGCACCTAGTAAAAGAGTGTTTGCATAGACCGCATCCCCCAATAACCNTTCAGCTAGCACAATGCTGTCGATCTTCAGAAGGTTGTTTTCAAGGGCGGTATCGAGTCGACTAATCAGCATGGTCTCGTCGATGTTCCAGTTTGGATCCCTGGAGAAGTCAGCCGTTGGAGTGAGGTGTGTTGAAACAACTCCGCGGCTTTTACCAGGCACGAGCGTAGCCAATACCTCATCACCGGCAGAGACTATGACATCGGCCCCTATCAGGGTATCGGCTTCCCCATTGGCAATGCGAGTGGAGGTTAATTGATCGGCGCTGCCCGAGACTTTTATATGAGACAGGACTGCTCCATATTTCTGCGCGAGCCCTGTTACGTCAAGATTAGAGCTGTACAAGCCATCTGCATGGGCTGCCACTGCTAGTGTTTGTCCGATTGTTACAACGCCGGTGCCGCCTATTCCTGCTACTAAAACAGACCAGGAGCCGTCGATTTTGGGTAGTTCAGGTATTGGTATGTTGGGAAAATCAGGAAGTTCACCTCTTTGGTCGCGGCTCTTTAGCTTTGCGCCTTCAATGGTCACGAAGCTNGGGCAAAAGCCTTCGACGCATGAAAAATCTTTGTTGCATGAAGATTGATTTATTTGGCGCTTTCGTCCGAATTCAGTTTCCAGAGGCTCGATTGCCATGCAATTAGAAACGGTTCCGCAGTCCCCGCATCCCTCGCAGACCGTNGGGTGTATGAATACGCGTTTATCGGGGTCGTGCCACTGTCCTCTTTTGCGTAATCTGCGGCGCTCTGTGGCGCAGGGTTGCTCGTAGATGATGACCGAGACGTTGTTGTAGTCACGAAAGTCCCGTTGCACGACCTCGAGCTGGGTTCGTTCGTGGACGGTCAAGGAGTTTGGGAACTCATGGTCTGAAAANTTTTCAGGTTCATCGCTCACAAGAGCCATTTTGCGGACTCCCTCCGCATCCAGCTCAGAAACGATTTGATCGATCGAGAGCTCTCCCTCGATAGCTTGCCCTCCCGTCATTGAGACAAATCCATTGACTAAGAGTTTATAGGTGATGGGGAGATTAGCGGCAACTGCTGCACGTATCGCCATAAAGCCTGAGTGATAGTAGGTCCCGTCGCCCATGTTGGCAAAAACATGTTTCTCCTCAGTGAAGGGCTGTTGTCCTATCCACATAGCGCCTTCGCCGCCCATATGAGAAATCGTGTTTGTTTTTGTGGGATCAAGCATCATGGCCATGCCATGACAGCCAATTCCTGCGAGCGCTCTGCTTCCCTCGATCACCTGGGTAGATCTGCCATGGGGGCATCCCGCACAGAAGGATGGACTTCTTATAGGTGCTGGATACCCATCGATTGGCTTATCGGGAAAGTTGGGCTGAGACACTCCACATTCTGGGGATACTCGCACCGCAGTCTTGCTTAGAATTCGCACGATGGTGGTTGGGTCAATTTCGCCACTGTTAGGAAAGGCCGGCTCTCCTCTATTAGTGCTGTAGGTCTGACCTCCAAAAAATTTACCCACGATGTTAGGAGCGTCATCCTGCCCGTAAAGTATGGATTTTATTTGGTCTTCCAATAATGGACGTTTTTCTTCGACCACGAGTATGGTGTCAAGGTCTTCAGCAAAATTGCGGACTATCACATCATCTAAAGGCCATATCATGCCCACCTTCAGTATTCGTAAACCCAGATTTCCCAGTTCGGATTCTGAGACGCCGAGAGCCCTAAGCGCCTGCATTAAATCCTGGTAGGCTTTGCCGGACGCAACAATACCTAATTTTGCGTTCCCACTGTTCCGCACTATTTCGTTCAGATTATTTTCTCGAGCGTATACGAGCGCTTCATCGATTCTCCGTTCGTAAAGCACGTGTTCTTGCTCCACAAAGGGAGTGAATGTCTGGATGCTCAGGCCTTCCTGGGATTCGGGCATCGATATTTTGGGAGAGTCGGGCGCCACATAGAGAGAGCCACCTCCCTCGATGACATCAGTAACGAGCTTCATTCCGCACACAAGGCCGCTGTGCCGGCTTAGTGCTATTCCGTGCAGGCCGAAATCCAGCACCTCTTGGGCATTGGAAGGTGCTAACAAGGGGATGCCAACTGAGAGAAAATTAAAATCGGAATAACAAGTTAGAGTGGAGGACTTGGCTCCGTGATCATCGCCAACTAACAGTAGACTGCCGCCCAGCGGAGAGGTGCCGGCCATATTAGCGTGCCGCAATGCGTCCATGGATCGATCCATTCCTGGCGCTTTTCCGTACCAAATCGAGAACACACCGTCGACGGTGGCGCCAGGGAATGTGCCTACGTACTGAGAGCCCCACGCGGCGGTTGCCGCGATGTCTTCATTGACTCCTGGCTTGAATACGACGTTATAGCTATCAAGCGCATCCGATGCGTTCCACAATTCCATGTCGTATCTACCCAGAGGTGAGCCTCTGTACCCCGAGATGAAACCTGCCGTGTTCAGGTTGTTGGATATATCTCGAATTCGCTGCTGTATCGGAAGACGGACCAACGCCTGCATTCCGGTCATGTAAACCCACCCCTCATCCTGGGTCAGTCGATCATCGAGGACCATATCCAGTCGCTTGTCATCCGTACGGGCAGACTCGCTCATCTGACTCTCCACTCACTAAAACTCGTCTTTACTATTACCAGAATCGAAGTCGTGTGTCGCCAATAAATGTCTCGTCTTGGTTTCGGCTGTTCTGCAAATAAGGTTTCAGCAGATTTGTCAAAACCTGCCTTTGAGAGTTAACTATAATGACAAAAGTAGGAGGGAGCTTGATGCCTATACACAGAATTAGTGCCAGCGCAGATCTTGAGGAGATTTTGGGTATTCTCAATGAGGAAGGCGGTCTTATCCTTGAAGGCCTGTATTCGACTCGTCTGATTGACTCGATGCGCGATGCCATCATTTTGGCTTCAGAAAATTTTAAACCAGGAGAAGCTACTCAAGGTTTGGGAGCCCCCGGGAACGCTTTTGTAGGCGAGAATACAATTCGGTTTTCCAGTATAGGTAAGATTACATCTGACTACTTCAAGATGCTCGACAATGAGGTATTTCGATCTATTGCTGATGCGCTGTTATTACCTAATTGTGCGTCTTATTGGGTAAACACTGCTCAGGCAATGCTGATAGGTCCAAATTCAGAAGCTCAGCCGTTGCATCGTGACTGCTTGAACTGGCCTCAGGTGGTCGTTCCTAGTTGGCCGGAGGGTCCCGAGTTAACTGTAAGCTCGATGATCGCGCTAGAGGCTATCACGGAGGAGATCGGTGCTACGCGAGTAATACCCGGGAGCCATCGATGGCCCGACTTGGGACAGCGTGTACACGCAGATATGACTGAGGCTGCGGAAATGGGGCCGGGCGATGCTTTGGTCTACACGGGCAAACTCGTGCACGGAGGAGGAGCAAATTTGACGCCTGATAGATGGCGCCGGGCGATGCATCTTAGCTACGTTGTAGGATGGCTGACCCCGGAGGAATCGAGTCCCATTGATTATTCCGATGAGGACTTGGAGGGGCAAAGCGAGGACGTAAAAAGAGTGCTTGGTCACCGATCATACATTTCTGATTCTCCGTCAGCGGGTGGTCTTTGGCTTCGACACGCGAAAGAGATTTAAGTTGGATCCTATAGCTGACCGCGTTATGGAGGACATAAAAAGTCTTGGCCTTGGTGAGTACGCCGAAGAGTTAGATGAAAAAGGGTACACTGTTTTGCCTCCCGATATTGCCTGCCCGGATGGATTAAAAGATCGATTACTCGACGCTTGTCTTGCCGTGGCTGAAAATCGAAATGGAAAGAGACCTGATCTTAACGCGGATCAGGCTTACTCACCGCGACATGCGGACCAGTTTGAGGGTGCGCTGGGAGCTGCAAGCGGCGATTCACCAATTGGGGACATGATGCAGTCTTTGGTCATTGAGGGAGAGGTTTTTGAAGAGGCCCTGATGAATCCGGTTTTGTTGGCGTTGAGTACCTATCTGACTGGTTACAGTTCTGTTTTGCTAACCATGGCCTGCTTTATTAAAGGTCCGAACAAAACAGAATTGCCATTGCACTGTGACGCGATGGGACCTTCGCCATTGTCGTCGATTTCTACTGAGTGTAATTTGACTTACGCGCTGACTGATTACACTAGGGAGAAGGGCTGTCTTGCTGTGGTACCAGGAAGCCACAAGCTTTGTCGTCAGCCCAGAGGCGAAGAGCGGTTGGTGGCCAAAAATCCGTCCGCTATTGCGGTCGAGTGTCCTGCCGGGTCGCTTATCTGCTGGCATGGAAACACCTGGCACGGAGCCTATAATCGGCGCTCTGGCGGTCTGCGAGTTAGTCTGGTCATCGACTTTGTGCGAAAGCACATCCGAACGGCAGAGCATCTCACCGAGTACGTTCCTGAAGACGTCTTGTTAAGAAACTCGGCTCGATTTGCTGTGATAACGCATCAGGCGATGGCGCCAACTGTGCCTGATCAGCGGAAGAGTGAGCAGAACATGGCCCGAGCAAAACGCGTCCTGTCCGCATACAACCAGGAATTAGGAGTTGATTTGCAAAAGTTTGAGTGGAGCCCTTACGCCTGACAGAACGTGTTAATTACTTCTCTGGCTCGTCAACAATCGGCTCTAGGGTTTTGCTGGTTTCATGAATTCNAACAAATGAGGAAGGTTAGGTTCATGATTAAGCGCGGCCTGCATATGATCTCCTTCAACTGAGAAAAATGTCCACCCATTTTGCTTGGCCATTTCTTCCCCTTTCTCGCATATCACCGCCTCGCCGCGACCTTCCCAAAGAAGTACAGGGACGCCAGATTCGGATACCGCTTTTTCGTGACCCGACACGTCTTCAAGATAATCGTAGGTGTGTTTCATCGCTGGCATGATTTCTTCAGGCCAGTCAAAGTCATATAACTCCAGGATTCGTTCGAACGAATAGTCCTCACCGCTNTTCAATCCNCCGACCTCTTCGGTTGTTCCGGTCTCTGGACAGTGCCCCCCNATCATCAAGCTAAGTAGTCGATTTGGGTGNTGCTCAGCCATGCAACACGCTATCCAACCGCCCATGGAGTAACCTATGAAATGGGCTTTTTCTATGCCCTCTTTGTTCAGGATCGCAGCCACATGGTTAGCGCGTTCTCGACGGGAATAAAGAGTTGCTTCTGTGGGTCTGTCGCTTTCTCCATGACCTAGGCTGTCGATACTTATGCAGTGGTAGCCCTCTGACACAAAAGCATCAGCGTAGGCGGAAAATGCNTCTTTGCTGCTGGTCCAGCCATGCTGCATAACGATGGTCTCGGAATCGGGATTGCCTTGGACGGTATAGGCGAGTTTCAGGCCTGCGTATTCCGTGAATCGTGTGTTGTGATCGTTCAAGACAGCTTCCTCCCTAAAATGAAATTTATGCCACAAGAAAGCATCAGAGATTACACGAATCTTTAAGAGGGGTGGATTTTTTTGTTAGGGGTAGACTTGTGATGTTATGGACTTAGAATCGAAACAAATAGGGTGAGGGGAAGATCATGTCGATAGAAGTAAAACCTTTAACTCCCGCGTTCGGAGCAGAGATCGAAGGCGTTGATCTAGCGTCTTCGTCCGCAGCTGATTTTGATGAGGTGCTCGAAATTTTTTCCAAATATGGTGTGATATTTTTTCGTGATCAGAACAAGCTCAGCGAAGAGGCTCATATCAATCTAGCGAGGCGCTTCGGAGAGATTCACATTCACCCGGCGGCTCGGGGTAAAGGAGAGGATCCATCGGGCCTTCTTAAAATGAAAACGAACAAAGAGTCCAAAGTTGCCGCGGGAAACAGATGGCACTCAGATGTGTCCTGCGATGAATTTCCTCCTTATGCAAGTATTTTGCAGTTGCACGAAACACCATCGTCGGGCGGAGATACTTTATTTGCNAGTCTTTGTGCGGCGTACGATGCCCTTTCTAGTCGAATGAAAACAATGCTTGATGGTCTGAGTGCATTGCACTCGGGTGAGGAGCCTTTTCGGCATCTTTTTAAGTTCGAAAACCATCAGGAGGGTCAGGGTTGGCCCGAAAATGATCATCCGTTGATTCGAGAACACCTGCCATCAGGCCGCCCGGCGTTATTTGTAGACCGCGAATTTACCAAGAAGATTAACGAATTGCCTAAGGACGAAGGCAANGCTTTGCTTGATTTCTTGTTCGCTCACACAGAGCGGGTGGATTTTCAGTGTCGTTTCCAGTGGACCCCAAATGCCATCGCGATTTGGGACAATCGTTGTGTTCTCCATCACGCCCTCTGGGACTATTGGCCAGAACAGAGATCAGGATGCAGGGTGACCACGGTTGGGGAAAAGCCGGTGGCCTGGCGTTTGTCAGATCACACTGGGACTCAGAAAGAGCGATCTTCGATTAGATTAACAGCTTAGTGGATTATTGTTTGAGTTGGCTCAACGCAGCACCATTCGATTTGTATTGTGTGCGTTCATGTTAATCTTATCTGCGTTCAGGGTTTAAACCCGCTCACACGAGTCAGTATGCCAGGTACAAATTCGTTGACTTCTATTTTGATAAAACCAGCTTTGTCAAAGTAACCGACACAGTCCGCTCGTGTGTGGGTAAGCCCCGTGCTGTTTGACATGACTTCCAGTAATCCCCAGATCGCCGCATCGGTAGGTCCTGTGCGATCATCGTCTAGCATTTCGCCGATTAAGTGCATCTCTCCTCCAGAGGCCAGCGCGTTAAATGCTTTTTGAACAACTAAAGAAATAATCTCGCGATTGTATTGGGGTAAATTGCTGGCCATAAGTGCGACGTCACAGCCTTCAGGAAACTCGTCACGAGTGAAGTCTCCTCCCTGGGTGGAGACGCGATCCTCTATTTGATTTTTCTGTATGAAGTCTTTTGTTACCTCAACTACTGGTGGTAGATCAAAGACGACAGCCTGCAGCTGTTTATTTGCTTGTGCCGCAACAATGGAATATGCGCCCGAGCCGCCCCCGAGGTCCATCATTTTTGATCGATCAGACAGATCGACGTGTTTAACAAACCGCCTTCCGGCACCAAACCCTATGGAGGAGGTACCTTCGTGGTACTTTCTGGCCTCTTCAACGGTCATCGATTCGTAGCTGCCTATGACTAACGGCTCATCGGGATTCTTTAGCTTCTCGGTGAGGTTTCCCCAGTTTTTCCATCCGGGTCTGAGAAAAGACAGCCATGGGCCGGCATAACTTTTTTCGCCCTTAACCAGGAATCGCTCCACATCATCCGCATTTTCGTAGTGGCCGTTTTTCCAGTGGATTAAAGTGGCTGTCGCACACATTGTCATGAGCCTCTCGGCATTGAGCTGTGATATGCCTGCGGCCTCAGCAAACTGACTGACTGTATTGTTTCCACGGTTGATTTCAGTAAATAAATCCAGGTCTATCGCTGCGAATAACGAAGCTGACTCAATGAATGCCCGGCTCATTTCTTGAAGTCTTACCGTATCTAATTTTTTTTCAGTCATTTTTTTATTTATTGGAGGCTATTAGCTTGCGGATTTTCTTCGACCTGTAAAATACTCAAACTCCTTCGGCCAGGTTTCTTCCCAATCTACCAGAACCCCGCCGGTTTCGACCTCCTCGACCATTTGTAGGGATCTTCTCAGAATCCGAGTCTGCATCTCTACATCAGCAGGCGCGCCAAAATTGTTGCCCATTGGGAAGTTCATAAAAAGACTTCTCGGCGGNTTAACTTGCTCGGTTAAATCCCTGCCTGTCGACAGGCAAACGGTGGAAATCCCCGCTTCTTCTACAANCCGGCATACCAAACCCACGGTTTGGTGGTCAAGNGGTCAGGCGGGCGCGGCGATCAGGATATCGACGCCATCCTCGTTAAGTTTTTCGACAAATTCGGGTGCCGATTCGTTAAGTACTTTGCTTCGATTGTAGATGCGCCCCATGAATCCGCTCCACAGTCTCTTGGCCACCTGACCTATTTCGCCAGAGGTTTTTAGCTCACGTAACCGGTCTATAGGGAAAACGCAGTTAAGATCGGAGTCAGCATCTGTGTGGTCGTAATAACTGTCGTTGATNTTGAAGTCTTTAGTGTCCGCATCACTTGGTACCTCATCTAGTCGATGATCGTTCCTCGCGTTTGGGTCGAAATTTGGCATAGAGCACTGGGAGACGCCGCCAGAGGTTAGCAGGCTCACGGTGCAATCGCTCAAAGGCTTACTGAGCTTTGTTAAAGGAGCGGACTNGTTAATCGTCCATTCATAAGGCGGAAACCCCATTGAGCCGTANTGTTTATTGAGTTCTGCAACATAGCTAATNGCTTTCAATTTTAAANCCTCCCTAAAATANTGACNCGAGCANTTCAGAGTGTGTCTCAGTGAATAAGCTTGTCAACTCTTCTATTTGTTTGGCTTTATTNCTTTAGATTATAAAGCGTTGGCTTTGNGATTTGATGAAAGGGTATGCTGTTTGCGATAACGNGAGGTAAATNATATGTCTNGTGAACTTTGGCAGTACTCGGCAACGGAACTCGCAAAAATGATTCGAAGCAAAGATGTCACTAGTGAGGAAGTAGTTGAGGACCACTTAAAGCGAATCGAAGAGGTGAACCCCAAGCTNAATGCGATCACCGCCGTGCTCGAGGAGTCAGCGCTCAGCGAGGCGCGAAGGGCGGANCAANCCGAACCGGTGGGACCCTTGCATGGAGTTCCTTTCACGGTGAAAGAAAACATCGATTTATTCGGGACTCCCACTACGTCGGGTATTCCTGCTGGCGCTGAGCTGATGCCCTCCGCGGATGCGCCTGTTGTAAAAAGAATGAAGAACGCAGGGGCGATTCCTGTGGGGCGAACGAATTTGCCTGAGCTAGGATTAAGGATTGATACGGACAANCCATTGAGAGGTCGAACCCTCAACCCCTGGGATCAAACAAGGACTGCAGGAGGGTCCAGTGGTGGAGAGGCTTCGGCAATCGCCAGCGGGATGAGTCCATTGGGTTTAGGTAATGACATCGGGGGATCGGTCCGTAACCCAGCATTCTGCTGCGGTATCAGCTCCCTAAAACCGTCGGCTGGACGAATTCCAAGAGCGAGTACCATAGCCCCGGTCGAAAGGGGCTTCGCCGACCAGTGGATGGCAGTAGACGGACCCATGGCGCGGCGGGTGGAGGATTTAAGCGTGGCTTACGAAGTGTTGAGNGGGAGAGAGATATTGGACCCTATGACCGTGGATGCACCGCTTTATGGTCCGGATTTTCCAAGGAGGGCAGCGATTGTTAAAGAGGTGCCAGGCGTGGAGCTGCCACAGTCTGCGTTAGAAGCAATTGATAAGACTCAGAGCGTTCTGCAATCAGCCGGTTGGGATNTACAGGAAATCCAACCTCCGGAGCTTGAGCGTGTGCACGAAATATGGGCGCATGTCTTAAGCGCCAATTTCAAGCCACTGGTTGATGACCCGGAGTTATTTCCTCGGTTGATGTCTAAAGAGCTTTTAGCCATGTGGGATTACATTTTTGAACGCTACGATCCGAATAAGAAGTCTATCCTTGAGTTGTTCACCNAAAGAGAGAGGCTCAGCGTTTTGTGGGAAAAGTTTTTTGTGGATTATCCTATCGTCCTAGGGCCTGTATGGACCGATATTCAATTTAAAAACGGCGCCGACATTTCAAGCAGCGCGGGTTATCCGATCACCATTGATTTATTGAGATTCATCTCACCCGCCAACCTCTTGGGGTTGCCGTCAACAGCGCTAACNGTAGGNGAGTCAGATGGTTTGCCTGTCGGAGTACAGTTTTATGCAGCGAAATGGCGAGACGACATTTCTTTAAGTGCCGCATCAATCGTTGAGAAGGAGCTCGGTATTTTTTGTCCGATTAATCCTAGGTTTTGATTTATGAAGAAGTCAGTTGCCTTAGGGTTTATAAATAGACAATTAGAATTATTACAAAGCCCAGTAATAAGGCGCCAAGGCTCCACATCAGTTGTCGATTGGATTCTTTATTGTCGGCATCTTCCAGGCTATCAATTCTTTTCGGTTCAGAGTTTTCTGGTTCTTCTGACATAACTGCGCCGCTCGTAATTCTTGAGNGTATTGTAAGAGATTCTATTTGAGAAAACACGGTCCGAAGGGCTGACCTTTGGGCTTCACTTTAACTGGACCGGTCTGCATTATTTTTGCGCGAGTTTCTTGAGTAAACTCGGGTCAGAGAGAGAGGAGGTTGCTATGTGGTGGATTATATTTAAGTATTTAACGACGGCCGGTGTNGTGGTGGCAGTCTCGGAAATCGCTAAGCACAGCGATCGACTGGGCGCGTTCATCGCATCTTTGCCTTTGGTTACCGTCATGGTTCTGATGTGGATGTTTATCGAGGGCCAGTCCCAGGAGAAAATATCCAATCACGCATTTTACACCTTCTGGTATGTGTTGCCGTCGTTGCCTATGTTTTTGATTTTTCCGATCTTGTTGAAGAATTTCGCTTTTTGGCCCTCGTTAATAATTTCTTTGTTAATTACGGCGGTGCTCTTTTTNCTTTGTGTGGTTGTGGTTAGATGGTTTGGGATAGAGTTGATGTNGCCTTAGAACTCAAGGCCAGGTTTTACGAGATGTAAATGTAGAGATTCGTAGCTAGCTTCCGGTCGGAGTCGAAAAAAGTAGTTGAAAACTAGTCGATGCGGATCGCGAGTACCCAAAGCCAATGCTCTATTTCTATTCTCAATAGGAATATAATTGTTTTTAAATATTCCTTATTTAATTCATTTGGAAGCGGGCAGTATGGCGTCTGTTTAATTCGCCCCGAAAAATAACTCGTTAAGGTAGAAGATTAGATGCCAAGTTCAGTAGCCGCCGTTCGAAGCGATAACCGCAAGGAAGAGCTAACCGAGATAAAGAAAAGTCCATTACACCCAAANGTGGACGAGGAGATTTCGGAGTTTGAAAGNGCTCGATCCTTAAGCAAGACCTGGTCAATGCCCCAAGATTGATTCTTCAGGGTTCCCTCTATTGAGAACCCATATCACATGCTAATTGAACTTGGTGAGGACTTCGTCGACGGCCCTTCGTGCCAAGGCTGCGATCTCCTCCTCTGGAGCAGCGAGATCAGGACTCCCNATGAGAATGAAGCGGTCTACTCCCAGTTCAACCAGTTCAGCGAGTCGATCGACACAGTAAGTCGGTGGCCCATAGATTCCGAACTCGTGGGCAAAATCACTGGTTATAAAATCGTTTCCTAGTTGTCCATGTTTCTTCATGTTGTAAGAGCTGTGNATTTTTTCGAGNATGTCNCTAGTTGCTTGGCTNACNGGACCAATGGGTTTGCCGTGCATGGCTGCGAATCTAGCCTGGCTTGCNATTGAAGGAGCGGCCATTTTCCAGGCAGTTTCACCGTCGTCATGTACCACCATATTGATGTAGGCAGATATCGCTTTGTTGTTTTGAGGGCTGTTTCCCCGTGCCTTTTTGATTTGATCAATACCCCACTTAACTCTTGTTGCGCTTGAACCAAGCATTAAGTCGACTCTNTCNGCNTGCAGGGCGGCCATCGAAATAACNNGCGGNCCGGTGGCTGCGACGCCTACCTGGACCTTCTCTGGGTGAAGTGGCCATTGAATGCGACTAGCATCGGGCTGGTCGCCCAGATTTAAAGAGTCTACGTTTGAATCGTTCGCAAATTCGACGTTTTCTCCTCGCAAGTAGCGTTGTAGGTCGATCAAGTAAGCTTCGAGCGTTGATGCTGAGCTAGGAGAGTAGCCCAGGTGAGCCAGAGAGGAGTCGCCTCTCCCGATGCCCAAGTAAGCTCTCCCATCGCTGATCGTTTGTAGGGTGGCCATAGCAGAAGCGGTGACGGCCGCGTGACGAGTCATCGGGTTGGTCACCCCGGTACCAAGTTTGAGGGTAGTTGTTACGTTAGCAGCCGCAGCCAAGCTAACGTATACCTCTGGAGCAAGATTCTGAGTGTCGAAAAAAAGAAGACCATCAAAACCGGCGTCTTCATATAGGCGCGCAAAGGAGAAGGTTGGGTCAATGTCCGCCACCTGATGCCAAAAATGGGTTGGTCTCGCGTGCCAAAACTCAACTGATTTCATGATGGATTGCTCCGCTTTTTTTTGCGTTGTCTAAATGAGGTTTGTATCGATTTCTACCTAAGTTTAATTCAATCCTATGGGCTTCTGTTATAAAGTTTTGAGAGATCGAGTGGACTAGTCAAAAAAGGCTAGACTTGGATTTGGAAGAGCTTAGCTGTAAGACGAGAGAAGAGGGAATTATGAAAAACGATCAAGAGGGCCCAGGCGTTATTACTACTGACGATGTTGGAACGACGACCATAGCAAATACGACCTTGCTTGATAGTAGAACTACCATGGCTTACGCATCCAGTATCAATGATGTAAATCCAAGATATTATGATGACCTGCGAGAGGAAGGATTGATGGTACACCCTTGCCTTGCGTTTTCGCTGCAATGGGCGAGTCGGTTTAGACCAGACCAGAAGATTGATCCCCGCGTTGCAGCGTTCGGCGTGCACGCGTCGACGGATCTGAGGATTTATAGGCCGTTCCAGGCTGGAGAAGCCATTACCACCCAAGGTAAATTGATACAGAAAAGACAGATTCCTCCGGGAGTATACAATGTCGAAAAATACCGAATGGTGTCCAGTAGCGGAGAGCTGGTAGCAGAGCTCTATTACAATGGCATAACTCGCGGAGCAACGCTTGAAAATGGAGATGTGGTCTTAGAAGCAGAACTTGATCCTCCAACAGTCAGTGAGTCNGCGTTAGAGCCTTTGTGGACTAAAGAGCTTGTCGTGGGATTACATGCCGGACAGCAATACACCGAGTGCGCGAATATTTATAATCCGATTCACACTGAACCAAGTGTGGCCAAAGCTGCAGGGCTGCCCGACATGATTCTTCATGGTAGTGCAACCAAGGCGATGGCTCTGATGGCTGTGGTCGATGAATGTTTGAGTGGTAATGCTGATCGGGTAACCCGGCTAACCGGGCAACTCAGAGGCATGGTGCTAATGGATACAAAAGTGAAGGTGGAGTGTTTGGCTGAGGAAGTCGTTGAAGGCGAGGTCAGAATTGCTTTTCGGGTACTCAACGATCAAGGCGAACCTGCCATCAGTAATGGAGTCATCTGTGCCTTGGTCTAGTTTAAAACCAAAAACCAGCCTAGTCTGCTTTAGGGTCTAGCTAACCTGAATACCTCGTAGGGTCTTGGGTTGCTAGAAGCTGCTCGCATCTGGCCCACAATTTCCGGGTAGTTCGGTTGGTATTTGTCATACCAAGCGCTCATTAATTCGTCGAGGTTTTGAGTTTGACGTTCTGCGGTCACGGCATACGTGCTGTCGCCGATTCTTAGTTGAGCATCAGCATTTTTGAGCAGTCGACTGACCCAGCCGCTATCTTTGCCCCCGCTCACATAGAGCTCGCCATTAACCTGAACGATCCAGATAATCACAACTCGGGGGATTAGGTCGCCTGCTCTTAGGCGAACCTCATCAATGCCAGACGTGTCTTCCCACTTTGCCGGAACCTGCTGTTCAGTTCCACCAATGAAAAATCCGGGTACCACGCCAATTGGCAATAGGTACATGACGAGAAGGGCGAGAAGGGCTGCAAGAACGACTATTTTTTTCACCATATCTGGTATCCAGTGGATTGGTTGGTATTTTAGTTAGGCGCCCGCCCAATATGAGTGCGTGCCGACACAAATGCGCTGTGGAAGAAGGACCGATGCGACGGGCCCATGAGAGATATCTTGGGCATCAAAGATTACACACTCCGACTTGTTGTTGTTCATGTCAGTGGTAAATGTCAAAACGTAGCCATCGCTTTCATCGTCTGGATTACCGGAGGGGGCCATAGGGCTTTCGCTGGCATAGACACCTTCGGGAAACTTGTACTCCTGGCGCTCGCCCGTTTGAACATTTAACCGCAAGAGTCCATCAAATAGAAACCAACCAGGTTTGGCCGTAGCGGCCCAGGTATACTGGTACGGTCGGCCGGCAACGCGAGGGTTGATCATGCCAAACTCGGAGATTCCCTCTTCTAATGGCCCCTCTGTCACTGTTCCATTTTTCAGATTGAACTTCCAACGATAGGCGTGCGCCCCAATCGCGTTAATGTCCAGCATTTCGAAAGGGGTTAGACTGTCTGGTAGCCCTTTAGTCCGTTTTCCTCGTCTGGGGTCTTGGCTATAGCCGTCCAGGATAATTTCATCGCCATCTTCATAAGCATTTATCCAATGCAGTACATAAGTCGGCTTTGCCTCGAACCAAACGACGTCTTCAGGGTTACCTTTTCTNGGAACCACCGCAAAGCGGCTAGGAAGTTCATGATAAAAGCGCACCGCGTGCGCTCCATGTTTCAGGGCATCTGGATCCCAGAAAAGCGGGAGGTCATTTAGGATGGCATAGTTTTCGGTGAAAGCCATGTCATGAGGAAGTCTGGGGCCAGGTAATTCAATTGGAATGTGGTGGACAAGATTTCGATTTTTATCGACAACTCCGTAATGCATATAGGGAAATTCTTTCCCATAGTTGAAAAACAACATCTCTCCATTTGATTCGTCTACCTTGGTGTGGGCTGAGACGCCCCAATTGTTGGGTAGGTCTTTTAGCCAGTTGGCTTTGCCAAGTGGCTCAAGGGTGCGAGGGTCGTGTTCGTAGATTTCTCCACATTGATAAAAACTGGTCGCTGCCACTCCCCCATGAATTACAACATCGGTGCTGGAACTATCCTTCAAATTTGTTCTTGCGCCCCAGCCTTGTTTAAGTGACATATCAGGCCTTTCTCGTAATCCTGCCCAAAGCGGTTGGCCTGCCTGTTCTTCTTCTATGAGGCCCTGTGTCTGTATAAAACGATTGCGATATTCGCAGCGGCCTCGATCAAAAGTGATCGAGTGCAACATGCCATCTCCGTCAAAGGGGTGGTAACGGCCCAGGGCCTCGCGAACTGGATTTTCTGTGTTACGAATGTAGGTGCCGTTCAGGTCTTCGGGAATCGATCCTTTAACTACTGGATCAAGGTCATCATATTCACACATATTAGGCTGCCAGGGACCTGTTCTATAGGGATGTGAGTCTCCTTCAGGTAGCCTGTTTAATTCTTCGTTGATGAGCATCGCTGACATTGTCTCTCCAGTATGTTTTGGTTTCTTTGCGTGGCTATCTGTTTGAACTTGCGATCGTTGATTATCTTGTCTGTAACTCGGTCAATCAAGTCTTCTCACAATCCAGAGAGAAAGTAGTGCTCCTTTTAAACTTTATTTGACCGATGTTTCGATGGTTACGCCTAATCCTGGTCCCTTTGGTGGTTTAACGTATCCATCTACAATTTCCGGGTTGGGGATTTTAGACGCAAACTGCATGTTTTCAGGTAGCCAGGGTATTTCGAACCACTTGGTAGCGCTATTGCTGAACCCCCAATGCAAACTGGCGTACAAAGGAAGCCCGCCCCGAAAATTGTGTGGACAAAGTGCGAGATTCGCCTCCTTTGCAATGTCTCCAATCTTTATAGCTGGAGTGATGCCACCAATTTTGGTGATTTCGGGCTGGAAATACTGAACGGCTTTGCAGCCGATCATCCTTCGAAAGTCAGAAAGGGAGTATTCGTTTTCTCCGGCAGCAATGGGTATTTCTGTTCTGTCTGCTACCGCTTTAATCTGATTTAAATCTCGCATTGGCCTGACTGGTTCTTCGAACCAGAAGACATTGTGTTCTGCAATGTCGTGACTAAAAGCGATCGCGTCATCTAGGTCGAAATGACCGTTAACGTCTACCATAATTTTTAGGTCTTTCCCCCCGACTTCTCTGGTTATTGCTACCAGCTCACTCTCTAATTCATGCAGTTTTATAGCCTGGTATCCATTTTCAATTGCGCGCTTTGTTTCAGTTTCGATTCGTTCGGGTGTTCTAAGTGGAGGGAAACTAGCATAGCCAAGAACCTTTTCGTGAACGCTGCCACCAAGCAACTCAAGCACGCTGACATCGGATTTTCGAGCCTTTAGATCCCACAACGCCATGTCGACACCGGACAGAGCCATAGTCACGATGCCCCCGTCTCCATATCGATACAGATGATCGAGGGTCGTATGCCAAAGCAGTTCGATTTGATCGATGCTCTTACCCAGGTATTGAGGTTTGACAAGGTGNTCGACGGCTGAAGCAATGGGCGCCCCCCCTCTTTTAGGATCGGAAGGAGTCGGGATTCCCCACCAACACTCGCCGAACCCTATCGACCCGTCAGAATCGCGAATACGAACTATAACGTGGGGTAACCCATCTGTTAGCTGGAATGTTTCTATTTCCTCTATTGCATTCATCAGAACTCCTGTTAAGCGTGTGCTCTAGGTTTCGTCTCTTTATTTAGGGCTCCAGCCTGTGTCCCACGGTGCATTGTGATAACGATGATAGTGTCTCTCCTCAAATTTCCACGTCCCGTCTACTTTTATATATGAGTCAAGGTAATGGCCTGATTGTGTATAAGCCTGGCCTTCTTGATTGACCCGTATTTCAACAGAACACCGTCCTTTTGCTTTTGACTTGCCCAAGAGCTCGATAACGTGGTTTTGGATGAAAGGTTTGTGTGTTTTTTGGGAGATGCCAGCAGTATAAAATTCCAAAAGTGCTTTGCTCCCTTGGGGAGCGAGATTATGCGCCCTAAAAGTACCGTCCTCGCTGAATAGACTGACTATTTTTTCGGCGTCTCCATCGACCACNGCGTGACAGTATTGAGCTGTNAGTTCTCTGATCGCATCTTTCGATTCTATATGTTCTATTCTGGTCTCTAGGGTATCCAACAGCTCCTCCTTGTTTGAACCGTTCTTAAGTTNGGATTGTTTTCCTAATCCAGTTTATATTTTTTAAACCCTGTGCCTAGCCGATTGTTATTGAGGATTGAGTATCGTTTGCACTTAGCGCATGCTTTAGTGNNAGGGGGAGATCTTTANAGGTAGTAACATAATCTTTCCATGAGTNCTTTGCGCGAGATCGGCTGAGCGTCAAACCAGGACTTTTGCTCTATATGGAACAAACTGAATCNTCACCGTTAGATGAGCGCATAGATGCGTTTATGCAGCCTTTGGCAAACGCTTCGAGTGAGTTTATTTTTTATTCCGTTAACTTGTTTGGCAGTGAGATCCCGCTNATCGTTCTTTGGCTGATGGTCGGTGGTTTGTTTTTTACTATTTATCTCAGATTTATTAACTTTCGTGGCTTTAAGCACGCAATCGATATTGTTCGCGGTAAGTTTGTTGAGTCAGGAGATCCCGGTCAGATTAGCCAGTTTCAGGCTTTAACTACGGCAGTATCAGGTACGGTGGGAATAGGAAACATCGCGGGAGTCGCGGTGGCGATTTCTATTGGCGGTCCCGGTGCAACATTCTGGTTGATCGTNGCCGGTTTGTTGGGAATGTCGACGAAACTCGCCGAATGTACGTTAGGAGTCATGTATCGGCGCTATGAAAATGGTGTCGTGTCCGGGGGACCCATGTATTACCTCGAAAAGGGCCTGGAATTTAAGGGNTGGCCAAAGTTGGGTAGGGCACTCGGAGCTTTTTACGCCGCTAGCATGGTGGTCGGTTGTTTGGGTATCGGTAACATGTTTCAGTCAAACCAGGCGGCGTCGATTTTGGTCAATGTCACTGGTGGAGAGGCGAGCTTCTTCGCAGATCAGGTCTGGTTGCTGGGCATAATTATGGCCCTTTGTGTAGGTATCGTGATTATCGGTGGTATTAAATCTATCGCGGCTACTACCTCAAAGTTAGTGCCTGGAATGGCGCTGCTCTACATTGTGACCGCTCTCGTGGTGATTCTGATCAACTGGGAAAAAATCCCGGAAGCGTTTTCAGCTATCTGGCTGGGGGCTTTTGCCCCAGAAGGAATCTCGGGAGGAATCATAGGTGTCATGATTATAGGATTTCGGCGGGCTGTCTTTTCAAATGAAGCCGGACTGGGTTCTGCTGCTATAGCTCACTCGACTGCTCGAACTAAAGAGCCCATAAGCGAGGGTTTTGTTGGTCTACTGGAGCCTTTCATCGATACTGTCGTGATTTGTACTCTAACAGCGCTAGTGATCATCACTACGGTCTACGAGCCTTCGCTAGCAGGGCAGAATGTTGCGGGTATAGAACTGACCACCAGAGCATTTGCGAGTACTTTGTCTTGGTCTCCTGTTCCTCTGTCNATTGCAGCTGTTTTGTTTGCGTTTTCAACGATCATTGCCTGGTCCTACTACGGTTTAAAGGCTTTTACTTATCTGATTGGTGATTCCTATTGGGCGGACTTAGGATTTAAGNTGTTCTTTCTGGCTTTTGTGGTAGTGGGTAGCAGTGTGGAGTTGTCTTCGCTTGTCGAGTTATCTGATGCTCTGGTNTTTATCGTTGCGATCCCGAATTTGCTTGGGCTTTATTTGCTTGCCCCTATCATCAAGGCGGAACTTCTAAAATATGAAAAACGCTATCTCAGTTAGTCTTGGCACTTGGCTATTAGGCCTGGTTGGCCCGCTGTTCGCTGATTCCAAGGTGTCTGAGGCAGATCTGGTCCTGTTCTCGGATCACGTTATTTCGATGTCAGAGGACAGTTTTCGTGAGTCAGCGTCGATGGCCGTCGCCGTAAATGGTGAACGTATCAGCTGGATCGGCCCAGAAAAAGAGGCGGCTGTCAGAATTGGAGAAGCGACAAAAGTGATGCGACTCGGATCACAGTCTCTTTTGCCCGGTTTCATCGATGCGCATGGACATGCGTCTTATACGGCGGCCGCAACACAATTAGCGAATTTAGCCTCACCTCCGGTAGGCCCGGTGACCGATATACCGAGCCTCCNGGAAGTGCTCAGGAAGCATATTGATGAAAAAAATATCAATCCTGGTGAGTGGGTTGTTGGGCTTGGTTACGATGATTCGCTGCTGCTCGAAAAACGTCATCCTGAAAGAGATGACCTGGATGCGGTTAGCACCGACCATCCTATTTTACTTGTGCATGTGTCCGGCCATTTGGTGACTACAAATTCACGTGGACTCGCCCGTGGGGGAATTAATTCAGAAAGTAAAAACCCCTCGGGAGGAATAATCCGACGAAAACCAGGGACCGATGAACCTAACGGCGTACTAGAAGAATCTGCCGCGTACCCCATTCGTCGTTTTATGAATGAACCGATCAAAGACCCTCTAGTAGGCGTTAGAGAAGCGATGCGTGTTTATGCGCAAAATGGTATCACCACAGTTCAGGATGGAGCCGCCAGTCCAGCCGTGGTCGAGTTGCTGAAGGCAGCTGATCGGGCGGGCTTTATCGATCTGGATGTTCTTATCTATCCTATGGGTCAAATTGACGGAATGATTGCTGAACAGGACTACGAATTCGGTGATTACAAAAACCGAGTGCGGGTAAACGGCGTCAAATTGATGTTGGACGGCTCTCCTCAAGGCAAGACCGCCTTCATTAGCAAACCCTATTTCAAGCCACCTGATGGCCAGGATTCCTCGTATCGGGGATATCCAGCAATTCCTCAAGCAAGAATCGANGAGTTGATCTTATTTTATCTGGAGAATCGAATTCCCGTGCTCGCGCATGCCAATGGTGACGCAGCGGCAGATATGTTGATTGAAGCGGTTCGTAAGGCAAACCCTTCGANNGATCACCGCACTGTCATGATTCATGCNCAGACGATAAGAGAGGACCAATTGTCGTTAATGAAAGAGCTCGGAATGATTCCGTCTTACTTTTCTGCNCATTCGTTTTTCTGGGGTGACTGGCATCGAGATTCAGTTTTCGGATTAGCGCGCGCGAGCCGAATAAGCCCGACTGCCTCTACCGTTCAACGTAATATGGTGTTCACGATTCACAATGATGCCCCGATCGTACCCCCCAATATGCTGCGTTTACTTTGGGCAACAACCAATCGGATTACAAGNAGTGGNAANGTGCTGGGCCCNGANCAACGGATCAGTNCCTACCAAGCCTTATTAGCTATCACTCGATACGCTGCCTACCAGCACTTTGAGGAACGAGAAAAAGGNACTCTTGAAGTNGGGAAGCTGGCTGACTTTGTGGTGCTAGATAGAGACCCTCTATCCATCCCTAGAGAAGAGCTCCTAGACCTTCAGGTAGAGATGACTTTCTCGAGGGGTAAGCTAGTGTTTAGTCAAGACCGAAAAGTTAGGTGAGTTTTCTGTTTGCTGCCCGTTAACAACGACAGACGATATCGAAGTNAGTAATGAGAAGTTGTCCTATTTAATCTAGAGGCCTTTTGCTAGCCTATTCTCATTCGCAGTACTGAGGACAAGACGTGAAATCACCAACAGCTTTAGATCTCCCGATGGCGGATCCGCTCCCGGACGCCACGCAAAGATACTTTAATATTTGTCAGGAAAAATTGGGCATGGTCCCGAATGTGCTTCAGGCGCACGCTTTTGATATCGAAAAATTAAATGCCTTCACCGGTCTCTATAACGAGCTTATGCTGGCGGACAGTGGCCTGAGTAAACTGGAGAGAGAGATGATTGCGGTAGTCGTTTCTTCTATCAATCGTTGTTTTTATTGCTTGACCGCTCACGGTGCCGCCGTGCGACAGCTATCGGGCGACCCAATATTGGGCGAGCAGTTGGTGATGAACTACCGGGTCGCAGACCTCGACGAGAGACAAAGAGCGATGTTGGATTTTACTGCTCTTATTACTCAGTCCAGTTANACGATCGAAGAGGAACACCGGCANGCACTGCGCGATGTTGGATTTAGTGATCGGGATATTTGGGACATAATCAATGTGGCNGCATTTTTTAACATGACCAATCGCGTTGCGAGCGGCACTGCCATGCANCCGAACGATCAGTATCACTCAGAGAGCCGATAAAAGGNAAATGGNAAAGTGAAAACCGTATTGGTTTTTGGTGCGAGCGGTTTGGTGGGCACCGCCGCCGCCAACTCCTTTTCCAAGGCTGGCTGGCGTGTGATTACCTGTTCGAGAAGACGACCTACTCTGCTCACACAGGAAAACCATAAGCACCTCCAACTGGACATAACAGATAGTGCGAGATGTTTGGAGGTTTTAACTGGCCTGGATGAAGATGTTTCTCATGTGGTCTATGCCGCAGTACAAGAGTTGCCGGGTTTGATGCCCGGTTGGAGCGACCCCGATCAGATCGCTCTGAACGGAGAAATGCTCGAAAACGTGATTGAGCCGTTGCGATTGAGTAACAGTCTCGAGCATGTGTCTCTTCTGCAAGGTACAAAGGCCTATGGAGGGAGTATTGCGCCGATCCGCGTTCCGGCCAGAGAATCTCAGGACAGAGTAGAGCATCCTAATTTTTACTGGTTACACGAAGACTATTTAAAAAAGATATCGGACCAATGTGGTTTTTCGTATACCGTTTTTCGACCTCAACTAATCGTAGGGCCAAATCACGGCGTGGTGATGAATTTGCCACCGATCGTCGGGGTTTATGCGGCGATGCGAAAGAAAGAAGGCTTGCCTCTGTCCTTTCCAGGCGGAGCAGATTGGGTTTGGGAGGCGGTCGATGTGAGATTAGTGGGCGATGCTTGTCTGTGGGCCGCTGAAGCCGAGAACGCCAAAGGTGAGACATTCAATCTCACCAACGGCGAAGTGTTTTCTTGGCGTGACATGTGGCCAGCAATAGCAGAAACATTATGTATCGAGATGGGTCCCGAAGAACCCCTGAGCCTGGCTGATTATCTTCCAGAGCGAGCTTCTATGTGGACTGAGATCGCCATCGAACACGGTCTGTCTGAACATTCGTTGGAATCAATACTTGGCGAGTCTCATCACTACGCGGACCTTTGTTTTGCTTACGGGTCTCTTTCTCCGCCGCCGCCTACCTTCGTGAGTACTATAAAAATCAAGCAGGCGGGCTTTACTGAAACCTACGACAGTGAGGCTAGCTTTTGTTATTGGCTTCGAGATCTCCAGAAGAGAAAAGTCATTCCATACTAGCTATGCTTTAACTAAGAGGAGTCACCAGGTGGATCGACAAAAACATCTGGAGACTTATTGACCAAAATAAAGGAGGAATTGGTTATGGGCGAACGTCTTAAGGGAAAAGTGGCAATTATAACGGGCGGGAACAGTGGAATTGGTGCGTCAACAGGACAATTATTTGCTAAGGAAGGCGCGCGCGTTGTACTGATGGCCAGACGAGAAGAACAAGGCCAGATGGTCGCTAACTCGATATGCGATGACGGTGGCGAAGCTATTTTCGTTGGTTGTGATGTTGGGGATCACGATTCAGTGAGTCGAGCGGTCGAGGAGGCTGCGGCTGCTTGGGGAAGGATTGACCTGTTGTTCAATAACGCAGGTGGAGGGGCAGGGAGTAGTTTTCCAGACGAACCAATCGAGGAATGGCAGCGAGTTATTCACACCAATTTGACAGGCACCTTTTTTATGAGTCAGGCTGTTTGGCCTCATTTAGTCAACGCGGGAGGCGGCGCAGTTGTCAATATGTCCTCATTGGCTGCCCAGCGTGGCTTTAGTCCCGCAATCAAAAAAGAATTTGGGACCACGAGTTCGTCTTACTATGCGGCAAAGGCGGGCGTTGATGCTCTAACTCGATATATGGCTGGCGTGGGTGGTGAAAGTAACATTCGAGTTAACTGTGTCAGGCCTGGGCAGATCTTGACGCCTGGTGCGACGGGCGGTACAACCTCGGACCCTGATGGAGGTCATCATGTATTTGAAAAGATGTTCGATTATTTTCAGATCGTCAAAGGGCCTGGTTATCCAATTGATGTGGCCAATCTGGTCTTGTTTTTGTCGTGCGACGAGTCTCGATTTATTAATGGCGAAATGATTAATGTGGATGGTGGTGTTGCCGCAAAAATCTAGACTTAAAGTTTAAGAGATCTGAGCCTGTCTTCGGGCGTCTCTTCGTTCAATGTGTGCTCTCATTCTGTGTTGGCGTTCGCGAGTGAGTGGATATCTCCACAATAAAGTTAGCGCAACGCAGGCGAGAAGAGCGGGGATGACGCTGTAGAGGCAGGCCAGTGCGAACTTGGCGGACTCGGTGTTTTCTGCAGCCGAGGGATCAAAACCGTAATAGGCCGCTAGGTTTGTAGCTAAAAAGACGCCTATTGCGGCACCTCCTTTGTTGACCATTCCCCACAAAGAAAAGTACAGGCCTGTTCGCTGCTCGCCTGTTCGCAGTGTATCTAGATCAACCACGTCCGCGGCCATTGATGCGGGCAAAAATACTAGTGCGCCGATCGCTGAGCCTTTGAGTAGCATCACAACAAAAAACAGTCCGAACTGATCTGGTCCCATGAGGGGTATAAATGCGCTCCACAAGGAAAGCCAGGCGATACCCAGAACTACCGTACGATGCTTGCCAAGGTGTTTAGAGATAATAAACCAGATTGGGATGCAGAAAGCGCTTGAGAGATAGTATGCCAAAATGAAATAGGTGTAAGTTTCGAAGCCTTGCCCCATGACGCTCTGTACAAAGAAAAAGGATAGTGAAGCGGTCATGCTGATAGCGGTCACTAAGAAAAAAAGACAAATAACTAGCCTGACATAGGGGCCATTTGCTACAACGATTTTGAGACCTCGCTTCCAGCTAACTTTTGTAGGAGGTTTGCGTACTGGAATCTCTTTAACCCACAAAAGAGCGGGAAGCGTAAGGGTGGGCATCATAATGACCACAACAATTGCTACACCCAACAGAGCATTCGCAGTACCTGGTCGGCTCAGGACAACTGCTAAAAGAAGCGGAATGACTAACGACATGAGGGTTCCACCATATCCAAAAGCTTCTCGCCAGCCGGTAACCCTAGAGCGTTCGTCGTAGTCTGGAGAAAGCTCAGCACCCCAGGCACGGTAAGGCAGATCCACTATAGTGAATCCCAGATATAGGAGACTAATCCAGATAAATAGGTAGAGGTTTGTAATGTTCTCGCCACCAAGCGCATGCCAGAGGTTCACCGCGAACTCGCTATCGGGCACGAAGAGCATCCATAGCGACAGGACTTTTAGCGGCATTCCCAAAACCATCCAGGGTTTGCGCCGTCCAAAGCGACTTCTTAATTTATCAGAGGCAACTCCTATTAAGGGGTCAGTTACTACATCAGAAATTCGCGAAAGAGCGATCAGGGCTCCTACCGCCGCGAGGGAAAGGCCTAGATTCTGGGAGTAGAATGCTGGTATGTATAGGGAAATAGGGAGTCCTACGATGGAAGTCGGAAGATTCACTAACCCATAAAGAGCCATGCGAAGTTTGCCGATTGGACTGTCTTTAACTTGATCCATTATCCCCCCTGTTCTGGATTAAGTGAGCAACCTCTTAAGGATCTACCGCTTCCTGTCTACCATACAGTGCTAGGAAGAAATTAACAGCGCTGGCGTTTTTGGTAAATTGTTACTTTAAGGTGTTTCACTTGGCAAACGGCGGAATGATTCTAGTCCTTCGATTGTATAGGCCAGGTTTAGCAGTTTTTGTTCTGCCCACGGCTCCGCCAAAAACTCAATACCCACTGGGAGATTGTNTTTGCCAAATCCTGCGGGNACCGAAATTGCCGGCAAGCCNGTGGCAGCGGCCAGTTTGCANTTGTAGTGGGTTTGTTGNCTNTCGATTCGNACGGCCTCCTCTGTGGCCGTTGGATANNCTAGAGCNCTTAATTGNTNTTCGTTGAAAATATNCAGGATNTGTCTNCGCATTTCTCTCGCGATTTCCTGTTGCTCAAGATAGATTCCTTTATCCTGATATCTAGGGTCTAAATAGCTTTTCCAGAGGCCAGCAACCCCCTCTTCGAGTCTTGGGTCGTCGGTTAGGTCCCTGAATGTTCTCGCCTTTATTGATGGATAACGTGCCAGATAATTGTTCAGGTCTTTNATTACGTCATAGTTGTCTACGAAGTAGGCGTCGGGCGCCTCTGCCTGGGACTTGAGATTGTTGAGATCTTCGGAAGATAGTTTGACGANNGTCATTCCTTTNNATTCAAGCTTTTCTAGTAATTNACTGATCCTNCCNTTGGTGGTTTCGTTNGACNTGGCGTTGCCATACCAGGCAGAAAGNATGCCGATCCGAATGTTTTTAAGATCCAGGACTTCTAGCTCTTCCAGATAGCTTGTCGGTATTTTTTCGAAAGACTCNACNGTCTGGGGATCCAGGGGGTCGTAACCGACTGTTGCGTCAAGCATCACTGCCAGATCTCTAGTATTTCGTGCTAGCGGACCGCCGATGTCTCGGGAACTTGATAAAGGGATGATACCNGCCCGGCTGCTTAGTCCTTGNGTGCCACGCAGACCGACAAGATTATTGTGTGCGGAAGGGACTCGTATNGAGCCGCATGTGTCACTACCCATGCCAGCTGNNNCAAAATTAGCNGCCACNGCTGCGCCGGTCCCTCCACTTGANCCACCGGGGTGATGCTTTGGATTGTAGGGGTTGCGCGTCACNCCAAATGCTGAACCTCGGGTTGTCCAGCCAAATGCAAATTCGTGCATGGTGGTTTTTGCAAGTATGATGGCACCAGCCTGCTTTAATCTTTTGACTTGTGTGGCATCCGTTTTTGGCCAGTGTCCCTCTAGGATTGCTGAACCAGCGGTGGTCGGAGCATCTACTGTTTCGTAATTGTCTTTGACCAGAATGGGGATCCCATGCAACAAAGATCTGGCACCACTACTTTCCCTCTCCATATCTAGTTGTTTTGCCTGGCTCAGAGCTTGTCTATTGAGGTGCTGGATCGAATTTAGTTTCGGTCCTTTTTGATCGTATTTTTGGATTCTTGATTGATACCACTTTACTAACTCAACCGAGTTGGTCTCGTTTGATTCCAAGAGATCCTGAAGAGCCTCGATGGAGGTCTCTAGAAAGGGCTCCTCACTTCTTGTTTCAAAGGTAACGAGGAGGGTAACTAACAGCATAAAAACCTTTAAGAAATTCATGTGTTCACTCCCTTTTAGTTGTGTTGCTGGTGGTCCGCGAAAAAGTCTCATGCATTCACGAGTAGGTCCGCTGATCCATGGCAGTTCAATTCAATTAATACATTCTTTCTTTTGTATCGTTTTCTATTCCTTCATCTAATTCTTTGCTCAATCCTTTATCTAGGTCTAAATGATCGGACATCAGCTGGGCGAGTGTGGGCGCCTCATTTTTAGATTTGTAGTCTTCCTCCCAGAGTTTTGATCTCCGGTATGCTTTTGAGCAGTGACCTAGGGCTTCCTCGATCGTCACCACGATGCAGAGCTCTGGAAGCTTGCCGTTGATAGGAAATAAATTGAGCAACTCGGGATCTGTCGAAATGATGGCCGAACCGTTAATTCTTACGGTTTCAAGAACGTCAGGAATCATGAACAGCAATGACATTTTTGGCTGGTTAATGATGTTGATCACGCTGTCCAAGCGTTTGTTGCCAGGTCTTTCGGGTAAGATCAGAGTTTTGTCGTCTTTGATATGGACCCAGCCTGGAGGATCACCTCGCGGGCTGATATCGCTCGACCCGTCGGGAGCATGCGTCGCCAGGGCTGCAAAAGGAGAAAGTTCTATGTACCTTGTGATGGCCGGTGTGAGGACTGGTGTGCTTTTAGCGACTACAAGTGGATGAATGGGCTCTCCCATGAGGGCCCTTAGTTGATCCTCTGAAGTGATTTGATGTTCCATCGATTTAACTCCGATTTATCTTGAGTTTTATCCGGCCGCCATGTTTTTTGGACGTGATGCAGGGACGATATCGATCTGGCTATCGGTCAGCGGAGGACGAGTTTGGCGTCGAGCGAGAGCTGCCTCGATATAAGGCGCTAACCTTTCGGCTTTTTCGGCCTCTTTTGTGTCTCTTCCCTCTGCAAATTCGTCGTACACCTCCGCGTTGAACTTCTCCAGGCTCTCGCATATGTGTTCATGCTTGTTTTTGCCTCCTTGTTGGAGAAATATCACTTGATCGACACCTGAGTCCGCGAACCCTTGCATGTGATCACGAAATTCTGCAGGAGTGCCGATCCCAGGTGATCTGGCCATGCTTCGGTCGGGCTGAACGTCACCTCCACCATAAGCCGTGTCGGTTACTTTTTGGCCTGATTCGCGTGCTTTCTTTCGTGCTTCGTAATTGTCCCAGAGCTTACTTCTGCCTGGGAGAACGTCGTCTGTGACTAGCGCGCCAATCGCGTATTCGAAGAATCTGAAGCCGTCTTCTCCTCGGCGGGAGGCTTCGTCATGGTCGTCATGAAGCGAAAAGGCTGAGACCATCGCTATATTTGCATTCACCGAATGACCAAGCGGTACGCATTCTTCGGACATGATTGTGTCGTAGTAGGTTTGTGTCCATGTTTTGGCTTCCTCGGGATCTAAAAAGCTAAACGCCAAGACGCCAAGGCCATTTTGTGCGGCTACTTTGATCGTGTCTCGATTGGTACACGCCATCCACATGGGCGGGTGAGGTTTTTGTATGGGTTTAGGCAGTACGTTTCGGCATGGCAGTGACCAGTCCTCACACTCATAACCCGGGTAAGGCTCCATGACCATCATGTCGGAAATTTCTCGTGCTGCCTCAAGACACATGTCGCGTTTTCGTTTGGCTTGTATTCCAAAGCCCCCCAACTCCAACCGAGTAGCGCCTTCTCCTATTCCGAATTGCGCTCTTCCATTGGATACTAGATCGAGCATGCCCACGGCCTCTGCAGTTCTGGCGGGGTGGTTGTAATTAGAGATTACCTGACGGATCCCGAACCCTATGTTGATCTTTTGGGTCTTAGCCGCAATCGCCGACAGGAAGACCTCGCTAGCAGAGCAATGCGAATATTCTTCCAGGAAGTGATGCTCAACTGACCACGCGTAGTCAATTCCCAGCTTGTCCCCTAGAACGCATTGATCAATCGCATCGTGGACCAGGTTGAGTTCGCTGTCCTCCTTCCAGGGCTTAGGTAGCTGAAGTTCATACAACATCCCAAATCTCATGAGCGTCTCCCGTCGCTTATTATTGATTCCTACTATGGTTTTTTATAATNATGATGGCAACAGGCTTGTAGAAGCTTTTAGGAAGCAGCTCTTGATGGAAAACGAGGTCGTCGCGGGAATCGCTCATAACAAAGGTAACTACNTNGTTGGCCGTAAGTTCGAACCAATTAGAAACATTGAAGTTTGGGAGTTTCCTGGTGGCAAAATAGAAAAAGGAGAGTCTGTGGAGGAGGCCNTCCGAAGAGAATGGTTAGAGGAATTGAGCGTGGAGCTTGTGGGCTTTGGCGGAGTGATTTGCACCCTGGAAAATGAGATTCATCGCATTCACTTTTGCGCTGTAGAGATTCGCGACATGCCAAGAGCAATCGAACATCTGGAGTTATCGTGGAGGACTCCGGAGGAGCTAGCGCTTTCACCGATGCACTCCCTTGACGCCGAATTTGTAAGACAATATCTGATTAACTAATCAGGTGGTTTCGCCAGACGATAACTTTTTTTCGTATTCCTCATTAGTGATATGGCCGGCTTCCAGGACTAGCTTTTTATCTTCCTCGCTCAGGAATTGATCCAAACCTTCGATTCTTTTCCAGANCGCAATGGGCGCGTTGCCTTNGGAATCGGGTATATAGGGNGATGGTTCGCGTAGAATCANTTTGTGGACGTATCGAGAACAGTTGACCCACACTTGGGATACATTGACTTTTACTACGAGGTTGGCCCCTGGGTAGGAATCAAGAAGGGGGCCNTCGTTGANGAGTTCTGATTTACCCTGAATGCGCAGTCGGTTGGGGGTTTCAAAATCAACAAATAGCATTCCAATCTCAGGATTGGCGAAGATATTGCCCATTGAGTAGAACATTCCGTTNCCGTCATAGCTTGGAAACATCAGTTGCTTGTTGTTGAGAATTCTAACGAAACCGGTCTCTCCGCCCTTATAGGAAACAGTTGGCCGATTGCTTTCATCGATAGTTGATAAAAAAAACATTGTCTGAGAAGTAATGAAGTTCGNTTGGTCTTNGGACANCTCCTCTCTGACCACAGCCGCTTCTATTTGATCAGCTAGTGCTTGCGTATTGAACTGCTGTTGTATGGTTCTGTGGGAGGTGTGATAAATTTTGCTCATGACTATNTGGCCTCATTTCTGTTCGATGTTGGCTCGTGAAACCGAATAATGCAACGCTAATACTGATATATTCTCCTGTGTATTAGTGCATAGAGGATCCCCTTGAGATTATTTGTTTTTAGCCTTTTNCTGTTGGTGTTTAATTCGGGTGCAGCTGAGCAAAANCNAGGCTCTCTTGCAGAGCACTCTAGNATCAAGGATNNCATCGGATTNGTAGACGCGTGNATANATTCGCTTCTCGATTATGGTCAGGTACCCGGTATCTCTGTGGGATTCGTTGTCGATCAGGAACTGATCTTTGCNAAAGGATACGGTTACTCCAACCTGGAAAATNAAGTCAGAACCAAGACGGATACTATTTATAGTGTTTGTAGTATCTCTAAGCTGTTCACGTCNATCGGAATTATGCAGCTTCGCGATTCAGGGATNCTGACTTTGCGGGACCCGATTGACACGCATTTAGAATGGTTTGACATNCAAAGCGGACACCTACAGTCGGGGCCGGTCCGTGTNGGTGGCCTCTTGACGCATTCATCGGGGCTTCCCAGAGAATCAGATTTTCCTTATTGGACGAGATTGGATTTTCCTTTCCCGGAAGAGGAGCAAATGAAAGATCAGCTTAAAGAGCAAACGACTATTTANCCCGCGGAAACCCGTTTTCAATACTCGAATCTTGGTTTTGCTTTAGCNGGGGCNATANTAGCGAGCAAGAGCGGNCTCACNTACCAGCAATATATGNAGCAAAAGATTATCGGTCCGATGGGTTTAGAGAATACGCGAACCTATTTTCCAACTAANCTTCTTGGTGATCAAATGGCCACAGGATACGCGGGTTTGCGACGAGACAGGGTTCGCAAGGAGTTGCCGCCTTTTGATACGGCAGCGATTACATCTGCGGCTGGTTTTACTAGTACGGTGGAAGATCTTGCACGCTTCGCTTCCTGGAATTTTAGAACGCTTTCAGATCAGGATGACACTATTTTAGAGGGAAACACACTTCGAGAAATGCATCGGGTGAACTGGGTAGATCCAGACTGGAAAAGTTCATGGGGTCTCGGGTTTTCTGTGTCCCAGGAGCAAGGCGAGACAGTTGTTAGCCATGGTGGGGCTTGCCCAGGTTACATAACTCATTTTGCGATGCTACCTAAATTCAAGATTGCAGCGATAGCGTTGACGAATGCTGCTGATGGACCGGCGTCATTAATTACGACGAGTTTGATTAAGGTCGTAGGTTCAGCCCTTAGATCACTAGATAAGCCGGTCGAGGCGCCTGTCGATATGGATTTGTCGGTTTATGAGGGAAATTACTCAACCAATGTATGGGGCGGTGAAATTGCGGTACGGGTTTCGGGAAATGAATTATCGGCGATTCTCTTGGGTAACCCTCGAGCTCCCTTAGGCGAAATTCAAAAATTGAAGTACTTGCAAGCTAATACATTCGTCAGGATGGAGGCCAACGAGCCTAGAGAGTTTTGGCACTTTGAACTCGACGACTCAGGGCAGGCCTATCAATTCAAAAGACATCAGGGCCTTTACAG
Organism: Gammaproteobacteria bacterium; assembly: GCA_002727775.1. Lineage (GTDB taxonomy): Bacteria > Pseudomonadota > Gammaproteobacteria > Pseudomonadales > Azotimanducaceae > UBA4421. The sequence continues at coordinate 342 of PBUF01000017.1, read as the reverse complement.
CAGAATTGAATGAGTTTTTGTTTATCGACGAAGTTTCTGAAAATTGTCAGCCCGAGTCTATGCGGAGTAACTATGAAAACAAAGATACGGCTATTTTTGTTCTCTTGTTTTATCTTGGTCGGATTGGGTTGTGGAGTTAATGACGCCAAGGAGGATGCGGTGAAGTTTAAATACCCCGTCACCGATGAAAGGCCAGTTTACGACGAATATCACGGTGTCAAAGTAGCAGACCCCTACCGTTGGCTGGAGGATGATCGAAGCGCTGAAACTGAAGCCTGGGTCGATGCGCAAAACGAGGTGGCCTTTAGCTACCTGGCCTCTTTGCCGAGCAGGGCTGACTTC
>PBUF01000001.1 GCA_002727775.1 Gammaproteobacteria bacterium | reverse complement strand
GACCTGCTCTGATGAGGATGGAATCAAGGAGTTTCGAAAATCCACCATGGCAACGGCGACACCCTTCGACGCGATAATTCTTCCCCAAGCTTGATAATTCCCATCGTAGCAAGACATGGTTTGCATCCCGCCTCCATGAATGTAGTAAACACAGGGCAACGCATCATCCGAGTTTGGACGAATGAAACAAATTTTTACTGAATTCCCATCGGGATCGGATTTGAAATCAAGATCTTTGATCGTCAAACCTTCACTAGATGCCACCTCTTCAGTGTTAACNGCATCNAGNAAAGCCTGCATAAACNGTCGCTGAGCCNNNGCTTCCGNNGTCTGCGCNTTTNCCAACANTTGTTCTNGGCTCTCGACATCNACCGTCCCNTCTCCCTGGAGATCTATCGCACNAAANACCGCNTTGANTCTNGGNTCTNTTCTCGGATCCTCAGATATTTTNGTCATACATTCCTCNCTGATCTCTNTAAAACGNGNACTCGACATTGATTGCCNGCANNTGTTTACTATCGNACTNGNAATTNANGGCGAAAACATGGAACTTTGGACGGCAGCAACTCCAAACGGCTGGAAAGTAAACATNATGATCGAAGAGCTCATCGAAGCGGGCGTNCAAATGCCCGAGGTAACGATTCGAGCCATCGACCTAGGTAAGGGCGANCAATTCACGGAAGAATTTACTCATCACAACCCAAATCAAAAAATTCCNGTATTNATCGATGANGAAATCAGCGTGATGGANAGCTGCGCGATNCTNCAATATCTAGGAGAAAAATATCCGTCCTCCCTTTTGCCNGAAGGACTAGACCGCTGGCATGTCATTCAGTGGGTCTACTGGCAAGCTGCTAACGTTGGACCCAATTTTGGAAACAAACTCTCTTATACACGTTANATGGATGACGTGGACCCTGCCTTAAAAGAACACCCGCTAGAACGTTTTGGGAAGGAAGCTAGACGACTNGCTCACGTCTTGGATAAACAGCTCGGAGACAACCCCTGGGTTTGCGGTGATACNTTTACCATCGCTGATATTTCGATCTACCCTTGGATTCGTGGCTGGAAGTGGAGCAAAGTTAATATTACGGATNTACCCCGAGTCGAAGCCTGGGTTAAACGTGTGAGAGCNCGACCNGCAGTAGAGAGNGGACTTGCCTANGGTGTNCCCAAAGACGAAATCGATCAATGGAGCGAAGAACGCAAAGCACAATATAGNAAAGGAGGCTCGTCNATNGCNTCGAACGAAAAGCTAAGGAGCGAAGCTTAAGTNTCANCCAGTCAANCCACTGGAATCNCGNCCGCCAACGTATTTCAGCCACAAATCATCAAATCGACCCAATCGCTGGGCCCGCAAAAAGTGCNCCTTNGCCTCCTCTTTTTGTTCCAATCGATACAAGTTGAGGCCNTTTAGAAAGTGAAAACGCGCGTTACGTTTTTCCATCCTGAGCGCCTGGTCGAGACTCTCGAGAGACTCCTTNNACGCGCCCTCTTGATAAGCTATCTCAGCCATCGCAAATAANTAGTAAGGATTGGATAGACGATAACGTTTTATTTTTCGCTCNTANAAATCAGCCTCAGTGACNCGGCCCANCGCGCGCAAACTTCTCTCCANTCCCGAAAGCATCGCTCTTTCCTTTGGATCAAATTGCTGAGCAATTTGATAACTTGCTAACGCCTCTTCGTGAAGATCGAAACGGCCATACATCGCTCCAAGATTAATCCACAAATCTGGATTGCTTGGCACCAATTCGATCGCTCGGCGNAAGTAAGAAAAGGCTACACGATCGTTCCCCTCTATTCTTTCCTTCACTGAAAGATTCGCATAGAAAAGTGANGTTGCATGCTCATCGGATATCACAGTTGTAGGCGCTTCAGGGTCTGGATCGATTAGGTTGAAGTCCTGAGTACAGCCGGANGCCTCATAATCGGCATAGCCGCGATCCCTGCAGCTAGGNCCCTCGACAAAGACATTAATNTGATTATTTCTAATAAGCAGTCGCCCCTGAACATCCCAACTGGGAAAGCGCATGTGGACTAACTGATATTGAGCATCCAGATTGGCAATGCGNGCNAAGGCAACAAACATGTTCGTATAGGAAAGACAGTTACCCTTCTTGGACGCGAAAGTTTCTGAGGCCGAGCTNGTCAATGTCGGATCATAACTNTCGTCGTAGTACCCNTTNCGCTCTAGCTTGGTTATTAGTTTACGATATCGGGCAGTTTCTGGTTTCGCACTTGCTATATCCCCTACAAAAATCCGCATCTCGTCATTGATATGGAGAGGATCAAGCTCAGTAGATTCTGACACCTGAACAGGTTCACCAAATATAGCTTCCCCTGTCAGCAATTTCATATGCGATTGCGTAAGCTGAATCTTATTTGATACGCCAGCGCAACCGCCAAGGATTACCATCAAAACAGAGACAACTAAGCAGGCAATCAACCTCATGTTAGTTAAGCGAACTAATAATTCACAATCCAACTAAGCCGCCGAAGACATAACCTGGCAACGTTTCATTAAACGCCGCTGAGATTGATCAAAACCGTCTCGACGATGCAGAACGCGCCGATTGTCCCAGATGATCACGTCTCCTACTTCCCATTGCTGAGTCCACACATTCTCAGACATAGCCGCGTAACGCCAAACCTCATTGAGTAACTGCTCGCTTTCTTCAAGGGCAAAGCCCACCACATAAGCCAACTCTCTGCGGCCCAGATACAACATTTTCTCTTGGGTCTCGTCATGGGTCCTGACGATTGGATGAATGGCCCCGGGCGCTTCTCGCGGATCTTTGATCGGATCAAAACCCCTCCGTAAATCGCCAACACTAGTGTGCGCCGCGTTGTGTTTAATAGAGAGGTTCTCGATTCTGGAAACCAACTCGTTGGGCAAGCTCAGGTAGGCGGCTTTTTGATCGCTAAAATGAGTATCGCCACCAAGTTCCGGAACCTCCAAGCTCATCAGTATGCTAGCTGGCGGTGGATCCTCAATATAAGTCATATCAGAGTGCCAGGTCGCCTCTTTATTGCCCAGCCCTCCTATGGGCTTCCCATCAACCTCTATATTCGAAATTACGGTCACATAACGGTTCTTGATTTTTTGCTTTTCTTCCTCAGATATCTTTCCATATGGGATCTCTTCTAAAGGGCCAAACCGGTTACTAAATCTTTGGAGCTCGCCATCATTCAAAGACTGGCCTCTGATTCTGAGGACTCCAAATTCCAACCACGCCTTGTACAAGACTCGAAATTCACTATCGCTAATTCTACCCAAATCAACGTCCATGACCTCGGCAACAAAAGACTGNCCNACCTGCTCAAATCTCATTTGAAACCCTTAACATATCTGCACTCTGTTCCAAGCTTGCCAGCGTCACTTTAACCTACCATACATCTATCATTTCAAAAGATAACTCGGCAAATCAATCTCAGAGACACTCCCATGATGACTTTCTAATTTAAGACGGCCATCTTCTCTGTATAACGCCAGCCCATCCAGATACTCGATGGGAAGGCGATCAACCGGCTCAAGCCCGAAAAAATCTCTGACAAACAGAACCGACATATCATGGCTTACACAAACATCGAGTTGTTTCGAGTGCTCGCTCACGGCGTCCAGCTTACCTTTGAGCAACCTCAATATCGTCGTCGCGGCATAGTAGGGTGATAGCATCGCGTCCTCGGGGACCTCTCCTGCAAGCCATTCAGCTATATATTCTGGGAGCCCACCAGCTGCTTTCATGCCCTTCCACATCTTGACTTGATCAATCGCATAAAACACCCCAAGCCCCTCCAGCGAACGAACAGTTCTCGATTGACCAACCTCTGAGTCGTGGTTCTGAACCACAATCTGACAAGTTTCAACACAGCGGTCGGGAGGACTCGCATAACCGCGTACAACAATATCCTTGCGCAAGGCAGAACCAAAGTCTTTGCATANAGTTCGNCCCTCATCAGTGAGCGGATTCAAGAGGTCGTGTATATCGGGATTATATTCTCTAGCAGAGTGGCGCATGAGTAACGAAACCCGGTCGACTCCACGGGAATAAAGATTGTTGACCATATTGACCGTGCCCTGCCCATAACCCGGGAGGATCGACTCATTCTGCTCGATCTGATTATTCATACGCCAAACCCTTTTTGATCTGATTTCTCTAGTTTACAAGTAGTAGAGCCATCTCAGAAATACTCGGCTAGCCCCGCCAGTAGTCAACTGGGTTCCAAGTACTGGCACTCCACCNTACTCATCGCCAGCGCGTCCTAATGGATGAATCCACCCGACTTGCAGGCTCTGGTGATCAGAGGGGATATAAGAAGCCGAAAGACTTAGGAGACTACTGGNATCTGATAAGTTCGTGATCAAGGTCAAAGACGTGTCGAATAACGGGTGCCACAACACATTACCTCCAAGCGCCGTATAATGCCTCATCAAATTAAAGACCTCTCCGCGCTCCATTCGAATTGCAAGTTCAGTCGGCAACGACGATAAACGATCAGGCAATTCGCTCACTCCCAAATCATTATAGAAATACTCACCGAAAACAAAGGAGTTNAATTTACCAAGCATAAAACTGTAATCAGCGTTCACAATGCCCGACACACTCCATTTTCCATCTTCTAATTCTGAGGTCATCACATCGCTTCGGATCATCGCCCCGCCGATCGGCACGCGAAGCGTCAAGCCAGCCATGCCCAACCCGTAGTGCTGAGCTGCCAGCACCTCAAATTCACTTTCCCTAATTATTCCATGCCATTTAAACGCGGTGCTGCTCACATCATTTGTCACACGGTAATCATCATCTCGTCGAACAATGTGCAATAGCTGCATGTCNTGTCCATTGTCAAAGAGTCTCTCAACCAGCAAGAGATCATTACCGGGCTTATAATCTCGATCGACCACTGTCGGAGAGAATGGATTAAACGGGTCCATAGGCTGAAACACTCGACCGCTCCCCCAGGACACGGCCTGGCGCCCAAGCGTGACATTCCAATTTCCCTGCTGATACTGAATTGCAGCTCGATCCAGCCGATGAAAACTTTGGTGGTGAGTGCCCGCTCCATCCTCGACCGGCCAAGTCGCGTTGATCCAGCGATTTCGATCACTAATAACGGTCTGATCGAGCGCTGTGTCTTGNGNATTTTGTTGCGCAATCGCGTCCCCGTTTTGAAGGATCAGTGAGTAATCGACTAGAAAACGAAACGGCCCCGCATCCTGACGAAACATCATTCTGAGATCGCCCGTGGAGTTAACAGATGGCGATTCTACCGCTTGGTTTTGGATATCGTGGTCCGGCAATTTGCTGGAGGTCGTAAACCACTTAAAGCGTAAGTCGGCCTCTAACGTTAGAACGCTATTCGAGTTAAGGAGACAAACAAAGGCCAGACAGATCGCTGAAAAATTAGTCCGTAACGACTTCATCCCGCTCAACTGTTCCATCACGAAGGTGTACCTGGCGCTTNGCATANCCCATCACCATCGGATCATGGGTTGCCGTGATAATGGTCATACCTTGGGTTTCATTCAGATTACGCAATAACTCCATGAGCTCTTTTGTCGTCTCNCTGTCGAGGTTCGCGCTGGGCTCATCGGCCAAAAGTAATACCGGGTTAGTCACAATCGCTCTCGCTATCGCCACGCGTTGCTGCTGGCCACCCGACATCTCACCGGGACGCCGATCCTGCAACTCACTCAAACCCAGAGACTTCAAAGCCTCTCCAGCGCGCTCTTTTCGTTCGGCCGAACCCACACCCTGTAGCTGCAGAATGAACTCAACATTCTCCAAAGCGCTCAACACTGGTACAAGATTATAGGCCTGAAACACAAAACCGATTTTCCGTAATCTTAGAGCTGCAAGGTCGCCCTCAGACAAGGGTGCTAGTTCCTCACCATCTAGCTCAATGATTCCTTCGTCCTGCCGATCAAGTCCACCAACAATATTCAGCAAGGTCGACTTACCTGAGCCCGAAGGACCGGACAGACTGACGAATTCGCTGGACGAAAGTGAAAAGTCCACCCCACGTAATGCATGCACAGGAACCGCTTCTTCCTGGTAAACCCGAGTCAATCCCCTCGCCATCACCACTTCACCACTCATATGCCTACCTCCACTGTATTCGCTATCTNNCTCACCCTCTCATAGCCTCAAGCGGCGTTATCCTCGTCGCTCGCTTCGCGGGCCAGTAACTGGCAAGGACACCCATGAACAAACTCATTAATGCAATTGTAACAAAATCATCAACACGCATAATCGGGTACAAAACCGCTCTCATCCCAAACGATTCCATACCTTGTGCCCAAGCACCGAGGTTGATCCCGCCTTCTAAGCCTAAAAACGAAAAATAAGCCAACACCAGACCAAATATCATGCCAAAGGTCATGATCAGCACTGACTCAATCACCACCTCCAGCACAATCGTTCTGCGATTCATACCAAGCGCTCTTAGCATGCCAAACTCCTTGGTACGCTCCATGACACTGGCAATCAGCGTATTCACCAGACCAAATATCAAGGCGCCCATGATAAAAAAGAAAAAGATATAAATAATGCTATCAGTGAATAAATAGAGGCCCGCTGCCTGCGGATTCAGCTCTTCCCAATTCATTACCTCTAAACCTATAAAAAAATCCACCAATAGCGCCTGTATACTCAGTTTTTTTGGCTCTTCGTTCAGGCGGATCGAGACCTCGGTAACATTCTCAGTATCCAATAGCGACTGGATCGTTTCCAGACCGGAAAACACATAGGCTTTCTCAAGGCCCGTACCTTCCGCATCATAAGTGCCCGCAATCCGAAAGCCTCGCTCTCTTGTTAAGCCGTCCGACCCCTGAGTCATGATGACTAATCGCAGTCCAACCCTTGTTTTAAGCTGCCTCGCAAGCTCTTTGCCGATGATCATCCGGCCATCGCCAGGGCCATTCAAATTTTCGCCATCAATAACCACTTTATCGAGAAAAGAGATCGATTCAGCACTAGGATTAATACCAACTAGCTGAATACCGCGAGTTTCACGTTCACTAAGAATGACCGCAGGAACCGAAATACGAGGCGCCCACCCCATGAGGTCTTCCGATGGAACATCGGGCTGATAGTCACTGGCCAACTGAAAGCCACGCTGAATGCTGGGATCATCCAAATAACCCGGAGCGTGCACCTTAATGTGTCCTGTGAGATTACCAACGACACCGTCCATCATGTCGTACTGCCAACCCCTGACCAGGCCCATTGAAAGACTCGACCCCAAGACCGCAACCGCCACAGCCGCGAATAACATCGCGTTGCGACGACGATGCCGCAGAATGTTACGAAAACTCAATTGAAAAGCCAGATTCGCAGACATGTCAGTTCTCCGCCCTTATCGCCTCTATCGGCCGCATTCCAAAAATCCTAAGACTAGGGATCAACGCTGCAACCTGGACCCCCAGCAAAATCGTTACCGTCGCTGTCCGCATCGCTTCCCAATTGAAAGTCGGATACAAACGTTCTGGAAACATTGCAACCATATCCGGGGGATAGCTTTCGAGAAGCTCCTGGGGCAGGGTCATACCATATTCCGTCAAGGGCCAGACAGTAATCGCAGTCAAGCCAAAGCCCAGCACCAATCCCAGCGAAGAAATTAAAAACGCCTCTACTTGGAACTGAACTAACAACTGGTGCGGCCTCATACCTAATGCCAGAAGAACTCCCATTTCGTTCGTGCGTTCGTAAATCAGCATCATGAACGCATTGACCACAGAAAACACGACTATGATGCAGATGAAATAGAACATGAAGTTAGTACTCACATCCTTCATCTCGGTCAGCTGCACAACATCTGGCAACAGGTCCTGCCACGCCAGATGATTAAGGTCTACCCCTTCACCAGGATCATTTCGAGCGATTTGGATTCCTTCCTCACTATCAAGCAGCGCCGTTGAAACACCAACGACCGCGTGTGCTTCCTCTACTCCCATGGACCAGGCCTCTCTAAAATCCCCTATCGGGATCTGCACCAAGGTACGGTCAAGTTCCGTTGATCCTGATCTGAAGATACCAACGATCGTCGCCGCATGCGCGGCGATCCCGCCATTTTTTGCAGTACCTAATATTATGAGGTCATCACCAAGTTTCACGCCAAGATTACGCGCGAGCGCTTCACCGATCACGGCCTCTCCATCTGCGGCAAGGTAGGCTCCCGACTTGATATTCCTGGCCAAACCGCTCCATTGCGCTTCTACTTTTGGCTCTACGCCTAAAACCAAGCCCCCGGTACTCTTGTCACCNACTGAAAGGATCGCTGAGCCCTGCACACGGGAGCTTACAAAATCAAACCGNTCAGTTTGAAGCAATCGAGATTCTGCAACGCTTTCTTTGACAGTATGTTCTAGCTGCGGTTCTTCTTCATAAAGCGCGTGCTGAATTTGCGCGTGCCCCGGCATCGCTCGTGCCGAAATATCAGCCATCTGCGCAAAAACTCCGCCCTGAAAAGAACGCATGAACACCAACAACCAGACCGCGAATATGATCCCGCCCGCCGTCAACAGGCTTCGGCGTCGATTCCTCCACACGTTGCGCCAGGATATCTGAACAAGGCGAAGCAATATGCTACTCGAATCCGCGTTCCTTCTGTCCGCAAAATTTTGTTCCTTTTGTCCTACTGCAACCTCACTCATTCACTCACTCCTCATCGCCGTCACAGGCTCAAGCCAAAGAATCTTGACCGAGCCAACAAAAGCCGCAACCTGAATACCGACCAAAAAAATAAGCGGCGCCGCCACCAAAGAACCCACCGAAAATGCGGGATAGAATCGTTCAGGAAAGACAAAGTAAAACCCTTTCACCATCTCATTCACTTCCGCTGGAATAGGGACCCCTACTGTGAGCCCAAGATAAGTGATACCGACGTTCAAAACTGTTGCAATGATCGCCCCTATCGCCCAAATGCCCAAGGCTTCAAGCTGCACCTGTCGAATAATCCCCCAGGGCCGCATTCCCAATGACAGAAGCATTCCAAATTCGCGGGTCCGCTCAAAGACCATCATGCTAAAAGTATTAGCGATACTGAAGAGAGTCAGAACCATGATCAGTGCCATCATAGCGATCCCGGACACATCATCAGCCCTGATAGCCTGGTAGGTCTCTGGCGATATTTCCGGCCAACCTCTAGCGATAGCCTTATCAGGCAACTGCTTACTAACTAGTCCGGTCGCCTCATCCACATGATCGATATCCGTTAACCTCAAGGTTAACGCATGAACCTCATCTCCTAGCCCAAATGCCTGCTGCGCTGTCGACAAACGAACAAAGGCAAAAGCTCGATCATACTGAACATTTCCGGAGCTAAAGATTCCACTCACACTCAATACCAGCGCAGCAATGCCCCCCTCTTTTTGAGAACCGAGGACAACAATCTCTTCCCCTAAACCCACACCCAGGTTACGCGCCATGGCTTTCCCCAACACCACATCATTTTGATCGACAGGTACTGTTCCTTCCGACAACGCATTAAAAAAAGTAAAGTGCTCTGTTTCTTTAGCAAAATCAGCCCCAATCAAAATCCCACCAAAGGACTTCTCATCGACAGAAAATAACGAAGCCGCTGTCACCCTTGGAGCTGCCGTCTTGACCAAAGGAATTTCTTCGATGGAGCGCATGAGCTCAGTCGTATCCTGAATAGTCTGTTCTAGCTTCTGATCATCCTCATAATCGACATGGATCACATCGGCGTGCCCCGGATATTGTTCAGTCATCACCTCNGCTAGCTGCTTATACATACCGACTTGATAGGACCGTAGGCCAGACACCAGAAAACACGAAAAGACAATGGCAGCCACGGTAAGCCAGGTTCTTCGCTTATTACGAAAAATGTTGCGCCAAGCCACCATCCAGAGCATCCCGGCTTTAGTTGAAACAACATTTCCNGGAAGCGTCCGATTTTGAGGGTANACCTCACCCATTAACGTGTGCGCTCAGACCGAAGAGAAAAAGTACTGAATAAACGATCCTCGAGATCCAGGTCGAAGGCCATCTTCTGGTATTCAAACTCNGTGTAGCTATTAGGATCATCAATATCNCCCATACGCATATGGGTGGAGAANGTTCTTCCNCCCAAATTACCGATCTTGAGACTTTTCATTTCTTTTAATGGCTGAAGATCTTGGTCATAAAAAACGATGCCCATCATGACGGCGTCTTCACGAAGCGTCATGCGCTCCTTACCCCAGACAACTGCTGCATCATCATTAGGAATCGCGTCGATGGTATAAATCTTTTTTCCTTCTTGAACCTTGGTATCTACAAGCTCAAACCGGTAATCAGTCAAATACTTATCGCTTCTAGATAAATCGTTATAAGAAAAATCCGACCCCGCCCATGACTGACCCATCATACTGCTCGGCANGCGAATGTTTCGGTTCAACTTGGGATTAAAGGTCCACATTTTATCCCCTAATTTCAGCATCGCATTACCTGCGTCCTTAGCTGGAGCCGTGAAACGTATCAGTGAATCTTTTGTACCCCTCGTCCAGCCAACCAAGCTCGAACGACGCTCCCAGGTCGGCCTTTTAATGAACATGGTCATTTCAGCATAGGAAGTACCGCCNCTGGATAATTCCAGATTACTCAACACTAGGCTTCGGANATNTATTTCTTCCGATGCACAAAGAGAAGAAACCACCGTCAGACTGAGAACTAAAACACCTTTCAATTGCTTCATATGCCTGCCATCCCCCAAACTNATGGACCAACTTAAACCCTCAACAGGTGACATACTAGACTTCACTTCCAGCGGCATCAACATTAGTATACAAAATCAAAATATTGACTTGATCTAATTTATGTCTCTGAGGGAAAGGAAAAAGCAGAAGACTCAGCAAGCCATACTCGAGGCAGCGAGAGCCTTGATCGAACGAGAAGAATTCGACTCCGTTACGACACGCCTGATTGCAGAGACTGCTGACGTCAGCTATCAGACCTTATATAACTATTTTCCTTCGAAGAACGACATATTAATCGAGCTGCTAAAAGAAAAACTCGTAGGTTCAGAAGAAACCTACCAAANGATCATTCGCACATTTTCGGGCGATGTATTGGACAGCCTGCAACAACTGAACCGGTCACGCCTTGAATTTGCTCTGGCTTACAGAGACCCGGCGGATGAGTACATAAACATCACAATGAAGATATTCACGACAACCAACCACAAGCTAAATTTAATCGAGTCACTGGACCAATTTGGTGGCGAGCAATACCAAGCAATACTAGCGCTTGCAAGAGGTATGGGAGTACTCCAGGAAAACACCGATATCCAGCTTATGGCCCATACACTCCAAATAATCAGCACTTACGGCGTTCAAAGTGTTCTGATGTCCGAGGTCAGAGATGACGCCTCTATATTTCTCGATGCACTGAATCAGCAAACCGAACAACTAGTGAGACCNTACCTGCTGCAAGATTTAGATTAGCGCTTTCTGCGAGTAAACGAGATCACATTGTCACCCTTGATCGCTTGTTGCTTTAGCGTAATGAGCATCTCCCAGGTCAAAATTCGATTTTCTTCTTTCAAAAACCCACGACAACCGATGCCATTACCAGTAACAAACAAAGTCGCGCTGACAGATAAAGTCTGGTTCTCATTCCAAAGTAAAATCAGATTCGGCTCACTCTCAAGTTTACCGATGCCATCCAACCCTACTCCTGCAACCCTAGCATCCACCGTATAGGTTCCGACGTCGTTAGGCGCCACTCTTATCGAGACTTCCCCCGAATAAGCTTCAAGCAATTTNCCGCTAATGGTGTAGCCTTCTTGATCTTCAACCACTTCTATATCGAGCTCCACGGTCTCCCCCAGNCTCGCTTCTTCNACTAATATAGTACCCTTTCCAAACCAAAGGCCCTTACTCAATATCAATGCAATATTCCTTTTGAAGACTCCTTTCCTAGCAACTTACTGGCTCCTATTGACTCCATGCATTCCTGNCCTTGATTAGTCGAGTTATTTACGTATGTTGAAACAGGAACCAATTCTAGCTCAACCGACAATCTAGNTCTCAATAGCGATTCCAGCTCCTGAGTCGGGATTTCACAATCCAGCCATCTCAGAGCCTCTTCTGAATTTAACATAACAGGCTGTCTCTTATGAATCTGAACCAAACCTTCGCATGCCTCGGTGGTCAGTACAGTAAACGATTCGATCGATTCTGAACCTTTCTCCCATCGATCCCACAATCCCGCTAAAAACAAACCCTTGTCATGTTTAGGCCGAATCATAGACGGTACTTTTATTCCTTTATTAGTAGTCCATTCGAAATAGGCGCTAATAGGAACCAAACATCTTCGTTTCTTATAGGGCTCTTTAAACGCAGGACTTTGGGCGGCTGTTTCTGATCGCGCATTGAACATCGAATATTTGGTCGAGGGGGTATTCGCCCAATATGGAACAAGCCACCATTGCATTGGCAGAACTTCTGTTTCCTTTTGCTCGCTTTGGATCAAGATAAGTACCCGACTCATGGGAGCTAGGTTGTAGTGATCTTCACCATTGTATTGNACCCCTAAAATGTCCATCAAAAACTGGGACAGAGGATCAGAAACCACATTTAGGCGTCCGCACACGATTTTAACCCTTATGCTTNCCTAGAGCCCAACCACCATCCGACAATACAGANTCAGCAAACTCGGTCGGCTCTGACTCAAGCTGCGTTGCCATGGTGTCATTCCACCGATTTAAAAAGCCGAATAACGAGATAACCGCTACGATCTGAACGATCTGTCGCTCTTCAAAGTGCTCACGCAGGTCGTCAAAATGTTTTTTACTTGTTTCGTTCGGGACTCGACCCGCCGCTAACGCAATCGCAATAGCCGCCTTTTCAGACTGATTAAAAAACTCGCTTTCCTCGTAGCGAAGCAAGTCTTGCAATTTCTCTTCTTGAATCCCGGTCTGGTGGGCTCCATGAGAAGTATGGGCCTGACAATAACTGCATCCAGAACTAATACTGGTCGCATAAGCAATTAGTTGAATCAGATCCGGACCGATATTTAATTCAGCGCCCTCTTGATCTGGCATCTGAGGACCAATGACATTCATAAGCGCTTTTGCATCAGCGCCACGAACGGTTGCCACAAAAAGAGAAAAAATCGGCACCAGCTGCCTGATATGGGACATCGTCATAATACTATTAGGTAGGAAACCCATCGCTGCTTCGGCCATGTTTATAAACGGCTCTAGCTCTCCAACCTCCGCACGGTCCATCGGTTTTACGTTGGCCATCTCTTTATTAACTCACTTACTTTTCTTATGATCTAAGCATTACTTAAAAGAACTGTAAGCACCAGCCATTAGGTCGAGTTATCGTCGGAATTAAAGGCGCCGAATCAAATAAACCAGGACAGGGAGAAAACAACATGTCGCAAATCGAAGGTTTCAGGGAAGAGACAAGAATCTGGTTAGAAAAGAACTGTCCTACTGGCGCTAAAGGGGTCGGTCAAGTGCCGACAGGGAGCACCAAGATCAAAATCGAAGATCCAGACGTCACCTTGTGGCTGGATCGAATGATTGAAAAGGGCTGGACCGCTCCGACTTGGCCCAAGGAGTTTGGTGGCGCAGGACTGAGTACCGAAGAATACGTGGTGCTAATCGAGGAAATGCGACGGATTGATGCGCGCCCAGCGTTGGGAGGTATGGGCACCAGTATGATAGGGCCTACTCTCCTTGAATACGGGACGGATGAACAAAAACAAGAGCACTTACCAAAAATCGCCAAAGCAGAGGTTGCCTGGTGCCAAGGATACAGCGAACCAGGATCAGGTTCCGATCTCGCCTCTCTAAATACCCGCGCCGTAGATTCCGGCGATCACTACCTAATCAACGGCCAAAAAATCTGGACCTCAGGTGCTCAATGGGCCGACTGGATGTTCTGTCTTGTGAGAACAGATCCTGACGTCCCTAAACACAATGGCATCAGTTTCGTTCTCTTGTCGATGGACCAACCCGGCGTTACAGTAAAGCCCATTCGTCTGATTAGCGGAAACTCTCCATTTTGCGAGACTTTTTTTGACGATGCGGTCGCCTACAAAGACAACCTGGTCGGAGAGCTAAACAAAGGTTGGACCGTCGGCAAAAGACTCCTCCAGCATGAGAGATCGGGGATGGCGTCATTAGTAGGAGCTCAAAGCAGAGACCCAGGGGCAAGCCTTCAAGAGGTAGCACATTCTTATCTTGGAACTGATAGCGATGGGAAGGTGGCTGATGCCTCTCTACGTTCCCGAGTGATCAGCCACGAAATCAATGACGCCGCATTTGCGCTTACCCGAAAGAGAACCGTACAGGAAGCAGAGGATGGGAACACGCCCGGACCGGCTACCTCTATTTTCAAAATGTACGGGACGGAGCTCGAGCAAGATAAATCGAGCCTAATGTGCGAAATCAGAGGTACTCAGGGAATCGGTTGGGAAGGCAACAGTTTTGATTCGGACGAAATTGAGTGGACCCGATCCTGGTTAAGTAACCGAGCAGCCTCGATATACAGCGGGACNAACGAGATTCAACGAAACATTATCGCAAAGAGAGTCCTGGGTCTTCCTGATTGATGACAGAATCTCGACCACCGGTCGCCAGGAAGTCTCAGCACACCTTCACTCATCATGGNAGGACAGTCCACGACGACTACGCTTGGCTCGAAGATCCCAATTATCCTCAGGTCGATGACCCAGAGATCCTCGGCTATTTGAATCAGGAAAATNAGTTCTTCGAAGATATGATGAGTCCGCATGCGGAGCTTATTGACTCAATATTTAACGAGATCAAATNNAGACAACCCAGGGAAGATCTCTCCGTTCCCGTCGAGGAAAACGGCTTCTTTTATCAATGGCGATTCCATGAAGACGAAGAATACAAAACNTGGTACCGAGCGCCCGTTCATCAACCCGAAAACTGGACAATTCTTCTCGATGAGCGCGAACTCGCGNCAGATTCAGATTACTTCAGACTAGGTGGGCTGTCTGTTAGCGACGATGGCAGCAAAATCGCTTACAGCCTCGATAAAGACGGGAGTGAGCGTTTTGAACTTTTCGTTTTCGACATAGAAAGTGGTAAACAGATATCCGACTCTATCCGAAATACAGCTGGCGAAGTGGTTTGGGACAGCAAAAATCAGGGGTTTCTATACGTAATGCTAAACGATCAGTGGCGCCCTTTTAAAGCGCTGTATAGAGACCTAAATTCCAAAAAGCCAGATATCACCATCTATGAAGAACAAGACACTAGCTTCTTCGTCGATATTCACGGTTCGCAATCGGACTCATTTGCTTTTATC
Organism: Gammaproteobacteria bacterium; assembly: GCA_002727775.1. Taxonomy (GTDB): domain Bacteria; phylum Pseudomonadota; class Gammaproteobacteria; order Pseudomonadales; family Azotimanducaceae; genus UBA4421. The sequence goes on along the minus strand of PBUF01000001.1, from coordinate 26,384 downwards.
AGCACTGGCGATCACGTCACNAATCAAACCTTTTACCTGCCGCGCAACCAACTCTTTGGAAAACCAAAACCTATAACTGACCGAAGTCAAAACCANGAATATTACGTAGACCACGACGGTCGACAGTTCGTTATCAGAAGCAACTTGAGGCACCAAAATTTTGATCTTTTTACAACCGATGTTGGCTCTCAAACCACTCAGCTTTGGAAGTTGTTACAGGCAGGGTCAGATGAGGAGTACATAACCGATTTTTTGTGTTTAGAAAATCACCTGATTGTTATGAATCGGATCCAAGGTTTAGACCAGGTTCAGATATATGACAACGATTCTAAAGGACTCCATCAGATTGAATTCCCTGACGCTACCTACACGGTCGATTTGGAAGCAAACCCGAATTTAGACAGCGACTTTGTTCGACTTGTCTATTCCTCGATGACATCGCCCACCAAGGTAATCGATTACAACCTGTCCTCTCGCTCGATCCAGGTTAAAAAGACCCAAATCATCCCAAGCGGTTACTCAGAGGAAGACTATCGATCTGAACGCGTTCTGGCCGAGGCGAGAGACGGTGTCAGGATCCCAGTGAGCCTTGTTTATCGCAAAGATCTGGTTATCGACAAGAACACTCCAGTTCATCTTTACGCTTATGGAGCATATGGACACGCTATTCCCCCTTCCTTTTCCACATCGCGATTGTCCTTGCTAGAAAGGGGCTTTATCTGCGCAATCGCACACATTCGTGGCGGCGATGATCTCGGTTATCACTGGTATACCCAGGGCAAGCTAATGTCTCGCCATAACACTTTTAACGACTTTGTTGACTGTGCAAAACATCTGACTAAGTTGGGCTACTCATCGCCCGGACGATTTTTCATCTCGGGAGGCAGTGCGGGAGGAGAATTAATGGGTGCCGTCATAAATCAAAACCCCGAGCTGTGGGGTGCGGTGGCCGCTCATGTCCCCTTTGTAGATGTTTTAAATACGATGCTTAATGCCGACCTACCCTTGACCCCGATCGAATGGCCGGAGTGGGGAAACCCAATTGAAGATCCCAATGTGTTCGACTACATCCGCTCCTATTCCCCCTACGATCAGGTTGAAGCGGTGGATTATCCTCCCATCTTTGTGACCGCAGGGCTGAATGATCCAAGGGTTACCTATTGGGAGCCAGCAAAATGGGTGGCGAAGTTGCGCTCCAAGAAAACCGATCAGAATCTGATTTTACTCAAAACGAACATGACCATGGGTCACGGAGGGAAATCCGGGCGATACGATTCCCTTAAAGAAATCGCTGAAGAATATGTTTTCTTTGTTACCCAGTTGGCACTTTCTAACCCCTCGAGCGACGGAGTTGTTCCCTAAACTGAGGGGCCGCAATCTCGATAAGAGCATCAGCTCGCTGATTCACGGGAAGATTTTTCAGATTCGCCACACCAAATTCAGTAACAACGATATCAACGTCAGTACGCAGAGCAGTAACCAACTCCACTTTCTGCACAATGCGCGATACCTCACCATTCTTGGCAGTCGCGTTCATGGCGACTATGGATTTACCTCTTTTACTCGACTTCGCGGCGCGCATAAAGTCAACTGACCCACCTGTTCCAGAAATCTGTCTGCCACCCGCAAATTCCGAATTAATTTGCCCATACAAGTCAATCTCAACCGCGGAGTTAATTGAGACGAAATCATCAATCTGGCTAATCACGCTAACCTCGTGCGTGTAGTCGGCACCTCTGAACACCACGTCTTCCTGAAAAGCCAACCATTCATAAAGCTTGTCGGTACCTAGAGCCATTCCTGCAACGTGCTTTGCGTTGTCAATTGTCTTCGATTTGCCAGAAAGGACTCCCAGATCGATCAACTCTCTTCCAGCATCGTCAATCAGACCACCATGCATTCCTAAGTCATTCTTATCTGACAGCTGACTTAAGATCGCAGCCGGAATCGCCCCGATGCCCGTTTGAATGCAACTCCCATCAACTATCAACTCTGAAACCAACTCGCCAATGCGAACGCTTGCTGGATCAAGATTAGGCAGAGGCATCTGATGGAGCGGTCTGTCAGAGTCAAACAAATAGTCAATTCTTCCTTTATCAATAGGAATAGATCCGAATGGAGCGACAACGGAATGGTTGAGCTCGGCAATCCAGACCGACGCTGATTGCAACGCCGCCTCGATAAAATCGACATTCGGACCCAGTCTCAAATTCCCATGCTGATCATAGGCCACTTGAAACAAGACCACGTCGACTCCTTGCTTAAGATAGTCATAGACAGATCGCATCTGCATCGGCAAAAAATGTAAGCGAGACGGGTCGGCTTGCCTCAGCGAAGGGGTCATAAAAAACGTGGTTAAGTTTGATGTTTCACTGAACTGGGTGAAATCAATAGTATTGAATCCTGCCAGGGGAAATTGAATAAATTCAAGATGCTCAGGTAGCTCCATGGATTGCACTTCGGCCAGCAGTGCTGTTGGCTCGTTACTGCTACCCGCGACGAAGATTCGCTGATTCGGTTTAAATAAGTCTTTCATAGATTAAACCGAATTTAATCTAAAACGTAAGTACGCATAAGCACCAAAATAGAAGCTCGGGGGAAACCAAAGTGGCCATAGCGCTCTCATGGTATCGTCTCCCAGTGGTATCGCCAGGTAGCCTTGGCGAAAGATAATGAATGCGATCGCCAGAATCATGCCACTACCGAAAGCCATATAAAGACCCAATCTAAGGGAAAAAGTGGAGCAAATAACGCCCCCCACGAATCCTCCCAAAATCGCCGGCAGAAGCACATCAAACAACGANGNCGGNGTACCTATCATTGTCATCACACAAAGCCAGACNAANACCGCCGAACTCATNGAAACAATGGATCTCAAAANCAGAAGAACGGTCAACGNNTTCCCCTANNAAATNNATCAATCATATCGCGTTTCNTACNNGAGCAAAATTAGGCACTATGGTCATCGNAAGATAAAGATACCATGAGAATTTATACTCACTCAAAATGCATTNATCACCTTGTTCCAGAGGGGCATTCAGAGCGNCCGGATCGACTTACTCATCTGCTGGCGCATCTTGAACAAACAGGCATCGCCAGGGAATTACCCTACTTTGAGGCGAGTCCTATCAGTAAAGAANGCGCTTTANTNGTGCATAAATCTAAACACATGGAAGAGCTCGATAGGTTGGTTCCGGAACAAGGACTGGTTCCAGCTGATCCCGACACCTGGGTGAGCCCTGAAAGNAAAATCGCTGCGGAGCTCGCCGCTGGCGCGGTTTTGGACGCAACAAACTCAATCATACGAGGGGAAGATAAACGGGCATTTTGCGCAGTCAGGCCCCCNGGGCATCACGCTGANATGACTGGCATGATGGGATTTTGTTTACTTAACAGCATCGCAATTTCCGCCGCTTCNGCACTTGAACACCAGAGCATAAAAAGAGTCGCCATACTCGACTTCGACGTNCATCATGGCAATGGGACCGTGGATATATTCAAGGATGACCCTCGAGTTCTTGTTTGTTCAAGCTACCAGGATCCCCTCTACCCCAATCGCTACTTTGACCTNGNGAAATCCAATATTATCAATACACCANTAGTTGAAGGCACCCGCAGCCAACAGTTTCGCTCAGCCATATCGGATTCTTGGCTACCCGCGATCGAATCTCACCAACCGGATTTAATCTTTATTTCNGCAGGGTTCGANGCCCACGAACTGGATCCNCTCGCTCAGATCAATTTATCGAAAGACGACTTCACCTGGATTACTAATGAAATAGTCNCTCTCGCCAATGCCCATTGTGAAGGCCGCATCGTGTCTGCCTTAGAGGGCGGATATCACCTGGAGGCCCTCGCCGAGAGCGCTCAGTGCCATATCGAGTCNCTTTGCGAGTGAATANCGATGNGATCTCATCGAGTTGGACTCGGNCCACCNCCATCACAGTAGAGGCGCTCTCCTGTCAGATAAGAATTCTGATCCGATACAAGAAACCTCACCACATTGGCCACGTCATCGGGCTTACAGACTCTACCAAAGGGCATTCCTTCNTCTAGAGACCGTATGTCTTCGACTCCCTGAGTAGCCTTAACCAATCGTTGACCCATTTCAGTATCCACTAAACCCGGAGCTACTATGTTGACTCTAACGCCGTTTATTTTCTCTTCTTTAGCTAGCGTATACGCAAGCGCTTCCATCGCCGTTTTACCCATATTATAAGGCGCTCCATGACTCCCCAAAGAACGGGTTGCGACACTCGAAATCATGATGATATCGCCTCGCTCTAAAGTCCTCATGCCGGGAAGAACCAATCGAGATAAGTAATGCGGNCCNAAAGCATGNGTTGCNACGACNCGCTGCAGTTCNGCNGCATCTGTGTCAGCCACCATTNTNCCGCGGCTGGCTATACCTGCGTTATTTACGAGAATACTAACGGGACCAAGATCATCCAAAATTTGGTTGACCATTNACTCGTCTTCCTCCAGATCATCAACACTTGCTTGGTAAGCTTTCGCTCTCCCGCCTGCGGCCTCGATTAGGCTTACCGTCTCACTCGCAGCTCCATCATCACGACGATAATTTACCGCAACGGTCGCGCCATCTTCTGCCAGTCCAAGGGCAATGGCTCTTCCGACGCCTCGACCACCTCCCGTTACTAAAGCAACAGATCCTTCTAAAGACATATCCCACCTCCTGCCATTTTACTGTCCTGTGAACTCCGCATCCCGCTTTTCTAGAAATGCACCAACCCCTTCCTTAAAATCAGAGGTTCGACCGGCCTCATTTTGAAGCTGAGCCTCTAAATCGAGTTGTTGTTCGTAGGAGTTCTGCCAAGTGCTCCAGTAAGCCTTTCGAATCAAAGCGAGCGATTTAGGGCCTTTCGCCAATTTCTGTGCAATTTCCTTCGCACCGACCATCAACGATTCGTTGTCATCATATAACCGGTTGATCAAACCCCACTCCATAGCCTTTTCGGCCGGAAGACGCTCAGCTAACATAGACAACTCTACAGCTCGACCCCAGCCAATGAGCCTCGGAAGCATAAAGGTTGAACCGCCATCAGGCACAAGACCAATACGCGCAAAGGCCTGCAAAAAAAACGCTTGCTTAGACGCGCATACCAGATCGCCCATCAAAGCAAAGCTCATTCCTACGCCAGCCGCTGCTCCATTAACCGCGGTTACTATCGGCATCTCCAGACCTCGTAGTTCGAACAAGAGTGGATGATAACCGCCCCTCAGACTACTTCCGGCCTCCTTGGGTTTATTACTGCTAGAGTCGTCCTGTAAATTTGCTCCAGCGCAAAACCCGCGACCCTCGCCGGTGAGCAAAACGCATCTCACGTTCCCAGCATTTAATTTTATCTCCTCAACGGCCTCCCTAAAGTCAGCCAGCATTTCTGAACCCACCGCATTCATTACTTCGGGATGATTAAACTTAAGCAGGGCAACACCATCATCAAAATCTAATTTCATTCTCGACATTACGTAATCCAATTGATCATTTCCTTCTCAGATTAACTGAAGCGAACACCTCAACCAAGTATTAGCTTAAAAGGTAATACCCAAATGGGCTTTTAATCGAAACGGGAGTAAGGTTTGCAAGTACGCTAGAAATGGAACGCCCACCATCAAAAATAACGATCATCAACACACTCATGAAGTTAGCGATGTTGGCTTGCTAAAAAAGTCGTTTTATCTGATCACAGGATTTATGGTAATCGAACTAATAGCAGGATTTGTCACCAATGCTTTAGTTTTGATCGCTGATGCAGGGCATATGTTCCTCGATTCCGCAGCATTGGGACTTGCCTGGTGGTCAGCGGTTCTGTCACAAAAGGGCGACGATGAAAAATTATCCTATGGATACCATCGCATGCAAGTATTGGCTGCGTTCGTTAACGGACTTTCGTTATTGATCTTAGCTATCTGGATAACCTGGGAATCCTTAGTGCGCCTTGCTTCACCCGAATCAATCTTGCCCTTACCAACCTTGATTGTTGGAATAATGGGTCTAATCATCAATCTGGTCGTGTACCGATGGTTACATAATTCTTCAGATAATCTAAACGTGAAAAGCGCAGCTCTCCACGTGTTAGGGGACCTGTTGGGATCTTTCGCAGCCATACTGGCCAGCCTAGCCGTCCTATTTTTCGGATGGCTTTACGTAGACCCTGCACTGACAATGGTGATCTCCTTCATTCTATTTCGTGGTGCATATGGAGTGCTAAAGGATTCTATTATGATACTACTGGAAGGAGTTCCTCCAGGATTCGACCTAACCGAGATCAAACAAACGCTAAAAGACCAGTGTCGTTTGGTCGTTGATATTCATCACGTTCACGCATGGAGCCTAACCTCTAATCGCCCCATGCTTACGCTTCATGCTCAAATTACGGATAGCGACCAATCAACTATCGCCGTAAAGTCCATTAAAGCGATACTCAAACAGGAATTTCAGATCGACCACTCTACTATCCAGATAGAGCTTGAGGACTGCCCCGATGAAGAGGGCAGTCACAGCCACTAACCCCTATACCGGAGCGGGACCCGGGAAGTCTTCTCTAAGCAGTCTCTTTAGAATTTTACCGCTAGGGTTTCTCGGAATCTCGTCAACGAACTCAACACCTTGAGGTTGCTTGAAACGAGCCAGCTTTCCCTCGCAAAAATCCAGTATCTCTTTGACAGTTAAAGACTCCTCGGACTTCACGATAATAGCCAAAGGTGACTCACCCCACTTTTCACTTTCCTGACCTATAACGGCGGCTTCCTTGACCCCAGGATGAGAAGCAAGCACGCCCTCTATTTCAGCTGGATAGATATTCTCTCCTCCCGAAATAATCATGTCCTTGATCCGATCTTGGATGAATATGAATCCCTCCTCATCCATCATCGCCACGTCACCGGTCCTGAGCCAACCATCCACTAAAGTTTCTGCAGTCGCATCAGGACGATTCCAATATTCAAGCATTACGTGCTTTCCACGAACCCACACTTCACCCGCTTCATTCGGCTGGCATTCTGTTCCGTCGTCTTTGGCAACTTTTAAATCGGTGTGAAAAAAAGCCTTCCCAGCNGAACTGGGCCGATCGACGGTAAATTCACCATCCATTAAAGACGCAGGACCACAAGTTTCGGTCAAGCCATACACCTGCAATATGCCTATTCCTAAGCTGAGGTATTGTTGTGTTAGTGAAACAGGTACTGGCGCAGCTCCTGTCATAACCCAGCGAAGTGTTGAATAATCAAACCTTTCAAAATTGGGCACTTGAACCATAAAATTTAGCATTGCAGGGACACATAATCCTGTTGAAATTTTTTCCTGCTCAATCAATTCCCAAGCTCGGACCGGATCAAAGCTTCGCATCACGATCGAACAGGTGCCTCGATAAACATTAAGCGCCAAAGGCATTAATGCGCCGACATGGAACATCGGCAAACAAGCCAAGTAACGATCAACCATCTGAAGATCGCCAGTAGCCATAAAAGTGACCAATGCCCAAATCGAGGAATCATGGGTATGGACCACGCCCTTTGGTAGCCCTGTAGTACCAGACGTATACATAATGTAGAGCATGTCTGAGTCTTCAGCAGCAATTTCAGGCTCTTCTGAACTAGCACTGGATTGAAAGCTCTGATATCCCTCGGCAAAAAAGCAAACTTCTGCCTGGTTCTCAACTTGCAACCAATGAGTCACATCAGTTTTATCACCACGGCCGTGAAGCTCTACCACTGTGTCTATAAAATCCTCATCGAAAATCAGCCTTGTCGCTCCGCTATCCTTTAGGATGAACTCAAGTTCGTCAGGAACTAATCGCCAATTCAGAGGAACAACCACCGCCCCTATTTTGGCTAAAGCAAAGTAAGACTCCATAAATTCAATTGAGTTCATTAACAGAAAAGCGACTCGATCACCTTTTTGAATACCCGCATTCAAATAGGCATTGGCGATTTGATTACATCGTTGATTGAGCTCTCCATAGGTATATCGTTTTGTCGTGTCGGCTCCTTCCACGTAGGCCTCAGCCTCTGGCGAGAGTAGTGCGCGTTTCGCTAAGATCAGTCCTAGATTATTCTTCATTAGCTTCCTCTGTAGTGTCCTATAATCTCAAGGGAGAAGAATCATATCGAAATACCATCGTTTTTGGACCTGTTACGAGTTTTTTTTAAAAAAAACAAAGATCTAATAAATAACTCTTGAACTATGTGTCAGTGAGCATACAATGCCCGCTTCTTTCCCGTCATACCCTATTTATTAGGGGGTTCGGAAAGAGAAAGGCGCTACACGGTAACCTCTCCCCTCCTCCCTTGATGTGCCGTGGAGCGCCTAACTAAACAAGCCCTCTCCATGATCGAACGATTGAAAAGATAGCCCTGTCACAGACAAGGTTCCTTAACTGACCTAAACAACTTCTAGACATACATTTAAAAATCCGTATGATTCGTACACTTTTTGTCAATACAAAAACTCGACATGAATTACGAAACCACCACAAACGAAGATCAGCTGTACAGGATAGGCACTGTCGCCTCTCTGACTGGCCTTTCTGTGGAAAGACTGCGAGCCTGGGAGAGGCGCTATAATCTGAGCCCAGCTCACAAATCTGGTCGCACGCGTTTTTACAACAAAACACAACTAGATCGTTTTAAACTCATTAAGCGATTAATAGACCTCGGCCATCCAATATCGAGTCTGGTCGAGCTCGAGATTGACCAACTAGAAGCACGCCTTGAGCACCAGACTGATGTGAGCAGAGAAAACTGGCAATCGACAATTCATAGCCAACCATCAGTGGGCTTAATCGGACCAAACCTTTTGCTTCTAGAGCAGAAAGCCATAGCGGCCCGGACAAATGAATCAGACAAGCTCGTTGAAATTAACGCCAGGTGGGCAAACATCGAAGCGTTCGAAACTGAACAATATCAAACTGAAGAACTCGATATCATCGTCGTTCAGCTACCCGTCCTAAACACTCAACCTATTGAATTAGTTAAAAATTATTTCCCAAATGCCGAAATCATAGTGCTTTATCAGTTTACTACTTCCGATATCATCAGCGAAATTCAGGATATGAAAATACCCACGATAAAGTGGCCAATATCCTGGAGTGAAATTGAGCACATGTGCCTCAATGGCCACCAAGTTCTTAGGAGTAGCAGGCATCCCTCTCCCAGAAAATATAGCGACGAAGAGTTGATAGCCATCGCGACGTCTTCCGAAGACCCTTCAAGTTGTCCAGAATATCTCGTCGAGTCAATACATCAACTGAATGCGTTATCAGCATATAGTAGCCAATGCAGTAAAGAATTTGAGCATGCTTCGTCGCTTGAGGCCGTCAATATAAGCACCACCCACGCGCGAGCNGAATTAGAATTCGCCCTGGAGCGCCTAATTTCTCCAAAATCTCCTAAAAAAGCCAAAAAAAGTGAAAAATAGTTAAAAATCGNCTTTAAAGTAGTTGACANGATCATTTTGTACAGTACATAATCTGTACATTAAAGGCTTAGGCGTGAAAGCAACTTTGAGAGTCCTCCCTTTCAAGTGTCCTTCCCCCAAGAAGCTAAGTTGCCCTCAGAGTTTACTCTGACACGCCTTTTTTAATTCCTTAAGTTAACAACTCAAGAGCAGCCTCGGCTCTAAGCGAAACGCTGTTTTTTTGCAGATCCAGATTCATATCGCGGCCTTCACCCATCGCNCCCATGAGGTATCGTTTGTAAACCCCTTGACCGATAGCTGCCAATCGCCAATGTGAAAAAGCTCTGTAGTAGTTGATTTCGCCCANATCNCTNTTGGTTTTCTCGACATACCTTTGACACAACTCTTCTCGAGTATAGAACCCTCCGACNGCCGTAGGAATCAGATCCTCTTCATGCTCTCCGGGCTGAGTCCAGGAATTAAGCAGATATCCAACGTCGGCTAAAGGATCACCCAGCGTACACAGCTCCCAATCCAAAACCGCCGCGACTTGACCCGAGCTGATAATCATATTTCCTAGTCGATAGTCACCGTGAACCACCGATGCACCAATTTGCTCGGGCATATTCTTAGACAAAAGACGAGTGCTCTCCTCCATAGCAGGCACATCATGGGTTTTAGAAGCCTCCCACTGTTTGGTCCAACGTTTTAGCTGGCGCTCTAAATACGCTTCCTTTCTGCCCAAATCACCCAAGCCTACTTCATCGCAGTCCAATAAATGTAAATTAGCCAGAACATCCACCACATGCTCACTTACTGTTTCTCTGTCAGGAGATTTAATCTCCCCAGCCAATTGCGCGTCATGCAGCACAGGACCTTCGACAAATCCCATAATATAAAAAGGTGCCTCATTCACCTCTAGGTCGTTACACAGGCCAAGCGTCTCAGCAACGGGAACTCCTTTTCCATATANCGCNGAAATAATTTTNTGCTCTCTNGCCATATCATGAGCACTTTCTAAAACATGACCGAGAGGAGGACGCCTTAACACAAACTTTTTTCCTTTGGAATCCGTTACTCCATAAGTAAGGTTTGAGTGTCCGCCAGCGATCAATTCATATCTAAACGGTGCCGACGCTCCTTCGACATTTTCTGTAAGCCAGCGTCCGACGTTTGGCTCATTTATCCCCTGTATCATTATCTAATCACCCCATTTCCAGATCTGTCGNTATCCTAACACCCTCACCACACCAATNCCCATAGCGCAACCAGACCAACAAATTATCGAGTTAACCAAAAAGCGAATATCTTCTTCATNAATCAAACATCGCAATCCCGTCAGTTGCCGTTTAGACTGGCTTCGATCAAAAGTCGANTGCAACNTAGTTCCAACAAAACAAGGAGTCAGCCATGCAACGCGATTACGATATCATCGTATGGGGCGCGACAGGGTTCACGGGAAAGCTTGTCACTCGGTATATGGAACAAAATTACATCCAAGGCAACCTCAAATGGGCGGTCGCCGGGCGNAACAAATCCAAACTGAATTCTCTAGGCCTTTCTGAGGAGAACATTCTCATCGCTGATAGCGATGACCAAGAATCCATCGATCAGCTCGTTCAAAAAACACGAGTGATACTGACAGCAGTGGGACCCTATGCCCGATATGGTAGCGGATTGGTTGCGGCTTGCGCCAAACACGGCACCCATTACTGCGACCTTACTGGCGAAGTTTACTGGATGCGTAGGATGATCGAGGAGTATAGCTCTATGGCCAAGGACAGCGGAGCGAAAATCGTCCACACCTGNGGATTCGATAGCATCCCCTCAGATTTGGGCACNTATTTTCTTCAACAAGCAATGATGGAGCGTTTTGGAGTGCCAGCTAATCACGTCAAATACCGATCTGTCGCATTCAAGGGCGGCTTTAGCGGCGGAACAGCAGATAGCATGATGGCGATGATGGAAAACGCAGAAAGGGACCCNGTTGTGTTAGAGATTGGCAAAGACCCTTACGCNCTCAATTTCACNAGCAGAGGNCCAGATTCGAACGACCTCGATACCGCCTTTTACGATGAGGATTTCGATGCCTGGATAGCTCCTTTCATCATGGCCCAGATCAATACTCGAGTCGTTAGGCGTACCAACGAATTACTTGNATTCAAGTATGGTAAAGATTTTCGATATGACGAGGGCATGCTAATCAGCAAAGGGCCTAGCGGTTTTATTGGCGCNAATATAGCGGCAATGGGAATGAAAGCTTCCACTGGTTTGTCTGGGTTCAAGCCGACACGAAAACTTCTTCAGAAGCTTCTACCCAAACCCGGCGAAGGTCCCAGCGAGGAGACTATTCAAACAGGTTTTTTTACAATNAAGTTGATCGCGAAACATCCTTACGAATCTCAAAAGAATCTTATAGGCACTGTTACAGGAGATCAGGATCCTGGTTACGGTTCCACCGCAAAAATGTTAGCAGAATCTGCCTTGGCCTTGGCTCAGGATGACTTNCCCGTGGAGGGTGGGTTCTGGACACCCGCCAGCGCAATGGGAGACGCTCTCTTAAAACGCCTTCCNCTAAACGCAGGCGTCAACTTTACAATCGAGGATTGATAACACCTGGTCAACCGCCTAGCTGACTCTTTACCTCAGACAACCGTTCAATAGTGGCAACAGCCTCCGATTGCTCTGAGGAGATATTTCGCACAACGATATCCGTATAACCCAATGCTTCGAATTTGGCGAACTCTTCAGCGACCTGATTCACTGAACCAGCCAGTAGCGCTTCTGGCGCAAAACCTCGATAACCTTTGTCTATATAGTTCTGTTTGAGTACTTCTGCCTCTTGCGATGTAGATCCAATATAAATATCACGTCTGATTGATATTGCCGTTGGTTGACGGTTATGTTCAGCACAACTTTGTTTATAAACATTGAGCTGCTTCGCCGCCTCGTCAATTCCTATACTTGGAGTCGCCAGCCAACCATCGGCCAAGCGAGCCGCGCGATTTATCGCGACGTTAGCTTGGCTGCCTATCCAAAACTCGACTTTCGTGTCTGGCACTGGAGAGATTTTTGCATCACTAATAGCCCAATAATCTTCGCTCGAAACCCGCTCTCCCGCCAGCAGAGCCTTAATTAATCTCAGTGACTCTTCAAACATGCCAACTCTCTTGGAAAAGTCGACTCCCATACCTTCACTTTGTTTTTTTTCGCCACCCAAAGAACATTGAAGGATAAACCTTCCCTGCATAATGGAAGCCAGAGTCCCAATCTGCTCGGCTAGCAGTACAGGATTCCACAATGGCAAAAGATAAAGAGCACCTGCTGGCTTGTTATTCCACTCAGCTAGCAAGCGTCCTAATATCGGTGAATTCTGAAAGTAAGGGCGTGAAGTTACATGGTGATCACCGACAAATAAACTGTCTAAATCTGCCCCTCTCGCGGCACGCACCCTCTCAATCATATGGCGCGCGCTAGTTTTAGGATCTCCCTCCGGAAATGCCGAACAAACCGAAATACCAATGCGCATCAAGGCTCCCTCTAGTTTTTGTCTATTGATATCAACCGATGAAGAGCGATAGTCGCCCGTCTTCCTGTAGTTGATGATCGATCAGCAAATCATCTTCTAATAAAAAATTATACACAAAAGCATCTGATTGATAGTCAGTTGAGATGATCCGTGGCAACCAGATCCTATCATCTGGCCACATTTGCTCATAAGGGATTGAATCGATCTCGCTCCAAAACGGCTTGGCCTCCGATGTCTCCAAAAGCTCGCCTTTCCAATTCTTTGTAACGAAGGCAAAACCCAACCATTGAGAACCATTCTTTTCAACAAATCTGAGTTCTGCTTTGCATAGTAAATCATCGACAATTAGACCTGTTTCCTCTCTAACTTCTCTTACGGCGCAGTCAGTAATCGTCTCCCCTTCCTCTAATTTGCCTCCTGGCCCGTTGATTTTTCCCATTCCGTGCCCCGTCTTTTTGCGAATTAATAGGACCTTCGAGCCATCAACAACGAACACTAACGTCCCAATGAAATCTGGTCTCCAATCTTCAACCCAAGGAGTCGATAGTTTAATCTCCTGCATACGCATAAAACGTCCGTTAAAACCATTACAATCTTAGTTCGTCTAGAAATAGTTACCAATGGCTTGCTAATCTCACAATGAGTCAGTCTCGCATGAACATCTCTGTAGAAAGGAGCGACATCACAACTCTGGCGGTTGATGTCATCGTCAATGCTGCAAATAGGAGCCTCCTGGGAGGCGGTGGCGTGGACGGCAGCATTCATAGAGCTGCTGGCCCAGAACTACTCGCTGCATGCAAAGACCTAAAAGGTTGCGAAACAGGTCAGGCTAAAATAACGCGGGNNTTTAAGCTGCCGTCAAAATTCGTCATCCATACCGTCGGACCCGTTTGGACAGGAGGAGAAAAGAACGAAGCTTCTTTGCTGAGTTCTTGCTACACCCGCTCACTTTCACTGGCATGCGATCATGAACTTGCCACGATAGCCTTTCCAGCCATTAGCACGGGCGCCTATGGCTACCCCTTAATGAAGGCCACACAGATTGCTGTAGAGTCGGTCGCCAACTGGCAATCGGTCTACCCCAAGAACGTGATTTTCTGTTGTTTCGATAACCAGACCTTGAACATTTACGAAGAGATACTCCAAAGAAATTAAGCTTCTTGAGAATAACGCTGTTCTAGCTGTTGGTAGAGCATATCGAACATCTCCTCCGGCTCTACGGAAATACTTTCAAGTATCTCAATTAANTGCTCGTTATCTTCACGACCTGCCCACAACTTTCGGTAGCTACCCTCTTTGTAACCGTGATCTTGTCGAAAACGGTTCAACACGTTTTTGCCAACATACAAGGCAAAAAGTTCCTTCAAATCCATGGGTAAAGTCCGCATCGCGTAGGTGAAGTCGCTCATTTTAAAAGAACGACTTTGAAGTGAAGAAATAGCCAAGGACTCTATGGCTTCACGAAAAATCTCAGGCGTTGAATCGATAGGTTCAACGTTCGCAAGCTCTGCTCCCAGACTTTCATGTAGCTGCTCAGATCTAATAAGCTCACTCAAAGCGAAGTGCCAAATATCAACAAGCTCTAACTTCACCTGATCAATATCCGGTTCCTGATTTTTCCACCACTTCCAACCGAAATGGTCCAACATTTCCGCACACTCAACCCAAATCGCGCGATAATACTCGTAACCTTGCTCTTTCCATTGAGGATGAACCTGCGCATTGTGCTCTTCTTGCATTGAGGCCATCGTCATTAACATTGAAATTGCATCATCGGATTGCATAAAAACCTCACTAATTTAGAGTCATTCCAATCAAATTTCGTGATAAAGAACTCTACCAGATCAAAACCTAAGGATTCTTCTTTTATGTGGAGATGATCAAACCTTATGACTTTCGAGCACTTGCCGGGGCGATTGGCACGAGGTAGATTCTAACTAAGCATGACGTAACTCTATTATCAGAAAGGAGGATGATAGATGGATCTATCATTTGGTTCGGAATACGATGGATTTCGCGAAGAAGTCAAAACATTTCTAAAAAACAATCACGACAAGGCTCCCAGTGGCCGAGTTATCGGGGAATCTCAAGCAGCACAGCAATCTCTGGATTGGCAAAAGCTGCTAATTGAAAACGGCTATACCTGCAGGACGATCCCTAAAGAATATGGTGGCTATGGCGCAGAACCCAACATCATTGAGTCCCGAATTATTGCCGAGGAGTTCGCCTCTGCGAAGGTGAGTCAAGGCCTCGGCGGGCAAGGAATCTCGATGCTGACCCCGACCTTACTCGAAATGGGAACAGAAGAACAAAGGCAACAATTCATCAGACCCACTATCTACGGCGAAATGAGTTGGTGTCAGGGATATTCAGAACCTGGAGCTGGAAGCGACCTGGCGAGCCTCACAACCGCTGCAGTGCTCGATGGTGACGAATGGGTGGTCAACGGGCAGAAAATATGGACAAGTAGTGCTCACATCGCAGATTGGATATTTTGCCTGGTAAGGACCGAGCCCGAAGCGCCTAAACACCAAGGCATCTCTTTCCTGTTATTTAGAATGGATACTCCGGGTATCGAGGTGAGGCCTCTTGTAGATATGACAGGGGTAGCAAATTTCAACGAAACCTTCTTCACCGACGTCAGGGTTCCCAAAGATCAAATCGTTGGTGCTCGAGGACAGGGTTGGCAAGTCGCTAACACAATTCTGGGACACGAACGAGAAACTCTCGCCACTTCGAGCATGACGTTGTCCAGGCTGAATGCGGTCAAGGACATGATGAAACAAGAAACCGTATCGGGAGAGCGTCTTATCGACAATCCTGCATACCGAGATCGGTTAATGAAACTTCAAGGTCGCGAGATGGCCATGAGGTTTAACGAGATGCGCATCCTTTCTTCAAGACTCAATGAAGGTCAAGACGCCACTCTAGCCAGAATGATTACCAAACTCCAAGGGACTGAGCTGAGACATGAAGTTGAGGGAATGGCAATTGATATTCTTGGCGAAATCGGGCTTGCCTACGAGGACAATCCTTATCTGAGAGGCGCAGGAAGCTGGCAGAGTCAATATATGTATTATCTGGGCCTGATTATTGGTGGAGGCACAAATCAAATCCAGAAGAATATTATTAGCGAGCGCGGTTTGGGGATGCCCAAAGAACCAAAATTTGAAAAGTCGAAGTAGGAGAAAAACATGCAATTTGGATTATCAGAAGAGCAAGTACTCTTACAAGACAACGTAAACCGTTTTCTAAGCGATAATGTACCTCTCGAAAGAGTCAGAAAGTATGCAGAGGATGGTTCTGATGCTGACGTCTGGCAAGGTTTAACCGAACTAGGCATACCCGCCTTACTAATACCTGAAGAGCATGGCGGACTGGGCATGACTCCCATGGATGCAGCGATAGTTGCAGAGTCAATTGGTTATCATGTCGCACCAAGCCCATTTCTAGGTTCAGCGATTATGGCACCGGTGGCTCTGAGTCGCAGCGATAACGACTATTCAGAGTTGTTAGGACAGATTATTGAGGGAAAGACCCGCATTGGAATCGCTTACGGCGAATCTGTCGGCAATCGAAACGATGCTGGTGTTTCCTTCGACAACGGGAAAATAAACGGCAAATCAATTTTTGCCTTTGATTCAGAAGCAAACCACTATTTAGTCGCCGACAAAACAAAGAACTTGTACCTTATCAATGCAGACGCAGAGGGGCTGACTAGAAAAGAGCTCACCACAGTCGATAAAACACGAAAAACAGTTGAGCTGGTATACCAGGGAGTAAAGGCGGAGCTCGTGAGCTCAAACTCGACCGTGTACGACGCGACGCTAGACATTGGAAGAGTCATGTTGGCAGCAGATACGTTGGGTGCAGCACAAAATATGATTGACCAATCGGTAGCCTATGCTATGCAAAGGGAGCAATTCAATCGCGTCATCGCGAGCTTCCAAGCAGTGAAACATATGTGCGCTCAGATGGCTGCAGACCTTGAGCCATGCAGGTCGTTAATTTGGTTCGCCAGTCACGCATTAGCTGAGCTCCCCGACGAATCACGCGTGACTGCTTGTCATACAAAGGCACATCTATCAGAGGTTGGAAAATCAGTCTCAAAAACTGCAACTGAAGTACATGGAGGGATGGGCTTCACAGACCTGTTGGGTTTGCACTACTGGTTTAAACGTATAGGCGCAAACAGGCAGTGGCTTGGAGCGCCGGAGCTAGTTCGAGAGGAAGCGGCAAAACTGGAAGGATTAGTTGCTTAGCTAATACGCTAGAGGCTTGTTTGACAGATTGAAAGTTAAGTTAAAAGTTAACTTTCAATCTTTAAGGATTCGTCCGGCTCAGTAGGTTCTCGTAAGCGTCGATACGAGGCCCCATTGAGTTNATTACCTCATCCCAGAACGTTTCGTCTCTTATGTCAGAGCCTAAATGCTGGTCNGCTAGATCCTCTGCGGTCATGCGCCCGGTATCGCGCAGTAAATCGCAATACTTGGGATAAAATTCATGACCTAACTCATGTCTTTTTCGATAGACTCCCAGGCTAAAGAGATAACCAAAAAGATAAGGAAAATTATAAAAGCTTAAACCGCTTATGTAGAAGTGGAGCTTGCTTGCCCAGAACATCGGGTCAGGTTCAGAAATCGAGTCTCCATACCACTCCACCCATGAATCACACATGATCTGTCTGAGCTCATCGGGTCTCAAAGGTTTCTCTGCTCGCAGCTCATACAGTCTTTTTTCAAACTCAAATCGAGTCGGAATATTCAACAAAAACGTGGTAAATGCCGATAGCTCTTCCCACATGATATTCAATTTTTCAGTATCGCCAGCAGATTTATCTAACAAAGCATTTCTTACTGCGGTCTCTCCTAATGTGCTTGCGGTTTCAGCCAAGGACATTCCGTATCTGCGCTGGCTCTCAGGCAAATCTCGCATAACCCAAAAATGCAGCGCGTGTCCAAGCTCATGAGCTAGCGTAATTACGTCACTCGTAGAACCGGAATACGTCATGTAAACACGCGGAGTTCTGGACTTGCTAAAACTCGTGCAGTAGGCGCCAGGGCGTTTCTTCGAACTTGTGGTTCCTTCTATCCAACCGTTTTTTGCCATTTTTCTAACAAACTCACCCATGCTTTTATCAATTTCGGAAAAAGCGTCATCGATTAGTTCAACGGCCTCTTCAAAAGTCATCAGTTGCTCTGATACGCCGGCATCAAAACGAGGTGCTGGAGCCCTTGAATCCCATGGACTTAGACGCTCTTTGCCCATTGCTCGAGCCTGAAGCTTGGCAGCTCGCTGCGCTAGACCATTGTGCTTTCGAGCTGAAGTCATCAAAGCTGTAAGTGTTTCNTTTGAGATTTTGTTTAGATGGACAGCTGAATCTAGGAATCCTACGGAGTCTTTATGGCTGCGCTTGTTACAGACGTCCAATCGCCAGCCACTAATGGCATTGATACTGGCTGCGCAAGCCTCTTCGTGAACGGACCAGGAGCGATTGATTGCTTTCCAAGCATTCTCCCTTTGCAAGTCATCCTGATCCATCATTAGTGTCGCCGCTTGAGCCAATCCCATTGACTCATTTTGATTGCCAACCAACACATCGCACTCGATAGATCCTGAGAGCTGATCATAGAGATTGCCCCAAGCATGTAGTCCGTTTTGTGATAACCCCTCTACGAGCTCTTCTTCCGATCGACTTAAGATCTGGGAAGATAATTTACGTCTGTGAAGAATTGAAAAACGTGCATGATCAACTTTTTCATCACTAAGGTAGGCTTCTAGTTCTGACTCCTCGGCTAACATTTCAAATTGGTGTAAGGGTTTTGAATAAGTTCCAAGCTGCTGGCGATAACGCTGGAGCCTCCCAGACAGCGTCTGTGCCGCCTCATCCCCACTATCAACAGATAACAAACAGCTGGCGTACGTCGACAAGTTTGAGAATAGCTCGGTTGCTTCTTCAAGTTTTACAAAAATTACCTTGGCAAGCTCTGAGTTTTCGTTATCGAGTTCCGTATTCAAAGAACCAATCTTGGACAGGAGAGTTTCTAACTCCTTGAAATCCTGGTCTATCTGCGGATCTTTTAAATGTGCATAAACAGGGGTCAGGTCCCAGGCAGGNCCTGTAATCCGTTCATTCATATCTACCTCCAAAATTGGTGGAACAAAACGCCTCAAAGCTAACTACCGAAGCTAATGCTTTTTAAATCGATAATTCAAGAACCTTCCAGCCTTACCAATCACCTCAATTAACTCGAGTTGCCTTAATACATAAGCCATCTGTCGTGCGATTTTGGGCTGACACCTCATGGATAACTCAATTTCCTTCGAAGTAAAGGGCTCGCTCAGAGGCTCTTCTAAAAATTCATACAGGTCTTGTGCCGAGTTAATCGTCAGTGAATCATTGATCGAGACTAGCTCTCGTTCTATGACACGCCAACCCCCTTTTCTTCTCACTCTTTTTGGATCGTGTATTCGAAATTCATTTTCTTCGATCAAAAGCACGTCTACAGAAAAATTCTTCTGCCTCAACATGGTCGGGATATAGACGAGCTCGGACAAGATATCCCAGATATGGCCTCTCTTTGGCGATCGNCTCTTTGATATTATTGTTTTGGCATCAGGTTCAAGTTTAACAATTGTTTTTATTTGAACGACAGGATGGACTAATCTAACTTGATTGTTTCGACACAGGCTCTCTAATTTCCGCTTCAATCCACTAAAAGAGCCCGTTTGGATTTCGAAAATTTTATCTTCGCACACCACGTCCGCCACGAAGTCCCCAACAGGCACCTCTTCCTGGCCTCCTCGACGAAGATAATGCTGCTTGAGAGCAGCATGCAAAGGGCCT
Organism: Gammaproteobacteria bacterium; assembly: GCA_002727775.1. Taxonomy (GTDB): domain Bacteria; phylum Pseudomonadota; class Gammaproteobacteria; order Pseudomonadales; family Azotimanducaceae; genus UBA4421. The sequence continues at coordinate 6,593 of PBUF01000001.1, read as the reverse complement.
TCGTTTAGTGTTCCAATACCCACTCTNAGAGGCTAACACGTCGAAGATTAGCGAAACAGNGCCAGCTTGAAATCCACTAGTGTGACCCACAGTTCCTGTGCGATACTCTTGGGCCNATAACATTAAATTTAGGACAAAATTATGAGTGTAGACGGCACTTGGGAACTAACTTTAGACACTCCTATGGGCGCTCAAAAGGCAACGCTGACGCTGACTTCTGACGGAGACTCTCTCTCCGGAAAATTGACAGGAGGACCAGGCGGTGAACTCGAAATTGAGGATGGTAAAGTCGACGGGAACGACATTAGCTACAAATTTAAGATTACTTCTCCGATGGCTATTGAAGTCGAGGTAACCGCGACTGTCGATGGAGATAGTATCTCTGGCTCGGCGAAACTAGGAGCGTTTGGAAACGCAAAAATCACCGGGAATCGTGCATAAACTATGTCCTGGGATGAAGAAATTGGAGAGATGCGGACCAGAGAAAGTCTGGCGTCAGAGATGGGCGGCCCCGAAAAAGTCGCCCGACAACACGAATTCAATAAATTCACTATTCGAGAAAGAATAGATCTTATCAGTGATAAAGGCTCTTTCCATGAAATCGGCAAGCTAGCTGGTGTCGGCGACTATGATGAAAATGGCAACCTCGAGAAGTTCACCCCATCTAATTTTTTGTTTGGTACAGCAGAAATTGATGGAAGACCAGTCGTAGTCTCAGGCGATGACTTCACTGTGAGAGGCGGTTCGGCAGATGCTTCGATACCGGGGAAAAGAGCCAGAGCTGAAGGCCTGGCTGTCGAATTGAGATTGCCACATATCCGACTGGTTGACGGCATGGGAGGCGGTGGCTCAGTAAAAACAATTGAGATGGCAGGACGCACTTATATTCCCGAGCTTCGAGGATGGGANGTCGTGGTGCAGCAGTTGTGTACAGCACCCTCTGTNTCGCTAGCTCTNGGTTCAGTTGCTGGGATTGGCGCCGCAAGAGTGGCAACGTCTCACTATTCGGTCATTGTGAAAGACAGCGCTCAAATGATGATTGCAGGACCTGCNCTCGTCGATTGGGCTAGCCTTGGAGATGTAAGCAAAGAAGAGCTAGGGTCTTCCAAAATACACACGGGGAACGGAGCGATCGACGATGAAGCACCCTCGGAGGAAGCCGCATTTGAGATGGCTAGGAAGTTTCTATCATACTTACCTAGCTCTGTGGATGAATTGCCGCCGATCCTGGAAACCGTTAATGATGATCCTGACCGAGAGGACCCCTCGCTTCTTAATATCGTGCCGAAGGACCCTAGAAGTGTGTATAAAATGCATACGATTTTAGAGTCCGTCTTTGACTCAGATTCTTTTTTTGAAATAGGCAAGCGTTGGGGTAAATCGATCATTACTGGGCTTGCGAGGTTAAACGGTATTCCTGTGGCCGTTTTTGCAGAAAATCCGCGAGTGTATGGGGGAGCATGGACCGCAGACGCATCAAGAAAGGTTATTCGTCTGATTGATTTGGCCTCCACTTTTCATTTACCCATCGTCCACTTAGAAGACTGTCCAGGCTTTTTAATTGGCAAAAAATCTGAGGAAGAGGGAACGATAAGATGCGGTTCAGCTGCGCTAGCAGCCCTCGGTCAATCCAATGTTCCCTTTTGCTGCATTATCATTCGCAAGGCGTTCGGCGTCGCGGGCGGAGCCAATCACAAACCCGGCTCAAACCATTTAAGGGCTTCTTGGCCGTCTGGGGATTGGGGTTCACTTCCGATCGAAGGAGGGATTGAAGTCGCGTATAAAGCGGAACTCGAAGAGTCAANGGACTACGACGCTCACCTGGCCAAGATCAAAGATCGGCTCAATCGGCTTAGATCNCCATATCGTTCAGCCGAATTTTTTGAAATCGAGGAAATCATNGATCCAAGCAAAACCAGGTCTTACCTATGCCACTGGGCCAAACTTGCTAGGGTCGCTTCTAGAGCGGAACCACCACAATTTTTCTATCGACCCTAAAGCAGGAACTGTTTGAGAATCCTACTAACAGGTCTATTGGTATTTTCTGTAAGCCTATCCAGCGCCAACACAACGTGTAAAAAGGCGAAGTCGTATAGAGAAATCGATATTGTTTACAGCAATCCAGGTTACAAACTACCGTGCGAAGTGACCTACCAAAAAAGTGAATCATCTGAGATAAANATACTTTGGAGAGCCAAAAACCAACCTGGTTATTGCGAGGAACAAGCGAAAGACTTTATTGAAAAATTTGAGGGCCTAGGTTGGATTTGCGAATCTGAGCCCAAAGCTTTAAAACTGCAAAAAATCAAAAATTAAGAGAGCCAGTCTACTGCTTATTCCTTAGCCTAATTATTTCCTGTAATACCTCGTTCAAATCAGGAGTCTTCGCATCTTTGAACTGAGCCATCAAAGAGTAGAGTTCCGCTGAAGCCTTATGGAATCCCTCNGGTAAATNCGACGAATTCATGGTTTTAGCGATTTCTTCCATTTCGCCGACAAAGCGCCAGGCTTTAGCTGCTGTNCCTTTTGCTGCTTGTTCACTCTTTNTTANNAGANCAGGTTGAGACAGTTCCCACTCTTCAATCANANTCTCACGGACACCAGNTAGTTCNGCAAACGCATTNATNAAAATCANTAGNGCACTNGANCCTTTCGTATAACCGGCATACGCCATCTTAAGAGATGAAGCTTGNACTCCCATTTCGGTTGTTATCACTTTCACGTCTAGCAAACTACCTTCGAACCATGAACCAACTTCTGNAGCAAACTCTCCCGACAGATAAAGTCGTGTGCTACCTTTTTGACGTGCTGGAGGTCCAATTAAACCACCATCGACATAGCTAGTGCCAAAGTCCNTTAATATCTTAGAAGCCGTTTGCGGAGCGATCGCATTAGCATCGACGTAAATACCGCTAAATCCAAAATCACAGACCTCCTTGGCCAAAGTNCTGGCTTCCGAGGGCGGACAAACNGAAAAAATTGCTTCAACCTCTTCAACAAGTTCAGACAGAGTCGATCGCTCTCGCCAAGCAACGGCTCTGTCGCGGCTTGCATTGCTTCTTTCGGAAGAGGCCCAGAAAACCTCGTGTCGAGACTGAAGCAAGCAATCACCAATGCTCGACCCCATCTCTCCCGGGTGTAATACCCCAATTTTCATTGCTTTATTTCCTATAATCTAGAGGAGGCCTTCTATCACCAAGCAAGGGCTGATAGTTGAAATCGGGACCTCGAGCTTGGTGTAACTCTTCTTTAGCCCGGTCGATCAAATCTTCATTAAGAAAAAGCTCTTTCCCGGTTACAAACAGTAATTCTTTCGCGAGTAGCATACCCTTATGCCCAATGCTCATCCCGCCAGCAGCTACAGCNTGCCAGCTATGTCCCGGTGTACCAGGAACCCAAGTAGCAGTTGTAAACCCTGCTGTTGGCACCAGCCAGCTGACGTCGCCCACGTCTGTCGACCCCATACTCTGCCGGAACCTATAAGGTTGTATCGTTTCCTGTGAACCAACCAATCTCGACCCATCAATAAAAGAACCAGCAATCGCTTTGGCAAATCGTTGTTCTTCTGGCCCATACTTAATACCGCCAAGCACTCGCAAATTTTTATCAACTACCTTCGAAAGTGTGTAATTGGGTAAAACAGAAAAATTCCCATGCATGACCTCAAATTCAACGCTTGTCTCAGTCCCCATTGCAGCGGCTTTGGCTGCATTAACGACTCTGTCAAATAACTCTATGACTTTGGCTTTATTTGGGTGCCTTACATAGTAATAGACTTGAGCCAACTCGGGGACGATGTTGGGCGCATCACCTCCTCGCGTGATAACGTAATGGATACGGCTTTCCTGTGGAATATGCTCACGCATCAAATTAACCAAATAGTTCATCGCTTCCACGCCATCAAGAGCAGATCTACCNCGNTGCGGNGCTGATGCGGCNTGAGCAGCCTTTCCTTTGAANGTGAAACGNCCCGACTTATTTGCAGTAGTGGAATAGGGAGAGGCCGAGTTAGCATCGGATGGATGCCAGTGGAGCACCAAGTCCACATCATTAAACACACCCGCTCTAGCCAGATACACTTTGCCNGAGCCACCCTCTTCAGCTGGCGTGCCAATAACTTTTACCGTTCCACTAACTCCCGACTCATGAATCCAATCAGCTAATCTAGCCCCNGCGGCGACCGACGCAGCACCAAACANGTGATGTCCACAAGCATGCCCTGAACCACCACTCTCCACGGGTTCTCGATAAGGTACCGCTTTTTGACTGAGTCCGGGTAAAGCATCGAACTCCGCTAATATTGCTATGGTGGGCGACCCTGATCCTGCGGTGGCGACAAAGGCAGTGTCGATACNATCGACCCCTCTNNGCACATCAAAATTTTGTTTTAGTAGAAACTCCTGAAGCAACTTGCTGCTTTTTTGTTCCAGGTATCCAAGCTCAGCATATCTCCAAATTTGATCAGCCATTTGAATAGCCTCACTTTCGTAGGTTTGTACCAAACCATTTTTTTCGTTTGCTAGTCCAACGAGACTATTAACAAAGAAAAAGAAAACGAGGCTAGAGCCCAGAAGTCTCATCCCTAGGCTGCGCATTCGGCCGCGATACTACTGATCGCGACGCCTCGCTTGCCTTGCCGAACATTATTACGGTCATGTCCACTGGTAAGGTAAGCNACCGACANACCACTTTCCGGATCTACCCANGCGATTTGCCCACCCGCGCCGTTGTGACCAAATGCCGAGGGAGAATTCGTTTTACCAAATCCTCTAAAATTCCGATTCTCGTCACCGCTGATTATTATTCCTAAACCACGATTAGCAAGCTGACCGAAGAGGGGATCTCTCAACTCTCCAGAACGAACTTTTCGCGCCGAATNAAGGGTTTCTTNNGACCAAATNTGCACGTCTCCTAAGCCTCCATACAACAAGGCTTGATAAAACAGCGCTAAATCGTGNGCATTTGCATAACCCCCTCCACCAGGAACTCCAACCGCCTGAATTTCGGCACGATTGAAATTCAANAGCGCTTCTTCAGTCACTTCTGTTATTGGTGGCTCAGGTATCCCCATCTTGGCATAGTCTTCAGAGGTCAGCGGATCACCAGAATGCGCCACATCTAGAGCTCTCCTGCTCTGCTCTTCGGACATACCCACGATTAAATTCGTTAATCCCAAAGGNTCTAGAACTTTCTCTTTTACGAATTCTGTATAAGACTGCTCTCCACGCCGCTCAATAATCTCACCGATCACCCACATGGAGGATGAAGGGTGGTACTCGTAACGAGAGCCTGGTTCCCAATTCAAACGCCACTTAGCAAAGCGACCATAGCGTTTTTCCTTGTTTAACCATTCCAAAGGAGCAAAAGGCGCCGAAGGGAAACCAGCGGTATGGGTAAACAATTGCTCAACAGTTATCTGATCTTTTTCGTTAGTACCAAACTCTGGAACAATATCAGCGACAATCTCGTCCTCACTTAATTTACCCTCCTGGATCAAAANCCANGCAGCTGACGACGTGATCGCTTTGGTTGCGGAGAAAATACAAGTAAGCGAATCTGATCGCGCGNTNCCATAAGATTCAAATACGCCAACCTTACCGTCACGCGCAATCGCCACCTGCGCTGAGGGTAATAGACCTTCTTCAACCTCCCTTTGAACTCGATGTAAAAGCTCAAGAACTTTGTCGGTTTTCAACCCAACNGACTCTGCTCGTTGAATCTGCTCCTCAGTTAGAGAATCGCCCATGTCTTTACCCCAATTAAACCTTTAGTTAAAACTAGCATTTATTTATAACNGGAAGAAGTCGAAGATTTTTCTCAGTGTTTGTATATTCATACCTGACTGTACTAANCACCTTATTTTATTAACCCAGCGAGGCCCACTTCAACGTGCACACAATAAATGGTTTATCGGAATCAATAGGCAACACTCCTCTAATTAGAATCGAGAGCCTATCCAAGGAAACTGGTTGTAATATTCTGGGCAAAGCTGAGTTTATGAACCCCGGAGGCTCTGTAAAAGATCGTGCTGCACTATGGATGGTCAAAGATGCNGAGGCTAAAGGTCTACTAAAGCCAAAAGGNATCGTAGTTGAGGGCACTGCAGGAAACACTNGAATTGGATTGGCCCTCGTATGCAATAGCAGAGGATACCAGACGGTCATCTACATGCCCGACAACCAGTCCGAAGAAAAGGTAAACATGTTGAGAACATTGGGCGCGGAAGTTCGAGTAGTTGAAACTGTCCCTTACGCAAATGATATGAATTATCAGAAACAAGCTGGCAGATTCGCCGAAACACTCGATAACGCCGTCTGGGTTAATCAGTTTGATAATACCGCCAATCGACAAGCTCACTTTGAATCAACGGGACCCGAAATCTGGCAACAAACCGATGGCGACATCGACGCGTTCACTTGCGCTGTTGGTACGGGAGGCACCCTAGCTGGTGTATCCCGATTTTTGAAGGAAAAGAATAAAGACATCAAAATAGTCCTGGCTGATCCTTTCGGAAGCGCTCTCTATAATTACGTCACAACCGGTGAAGCTAGCATGACACCGGGCCCTTCGATCACCGAGGGCATCGGTAACTC